>JADFRO010000114.1 GCA_022561255.1 Planctomycetota bacterium
GCTCGCGGCCAAGTCCCGTTCAGCACCGGCGGCGTAGTCGACGTCGACGGCGGCTGGCACTTGCGACATCTCTAAGAGCGTGTGTGGGAAGCCTTTTCCGAGCCGCGCCCGTGAAGCCTCTTTCAGAGCCGCGCCCGTAAGGAAGCGGTCCGGATCGCCCAACAAAATGCACCGACGCGCCGACCTGATCTGGCCGCACGGCATAGCCCTGTAGTGAATTCGGTCCTGTGAGTTACGCGCCGGTAGGGTGGGGGGGGACGTGGATCCTGCGGCGTGAGTCCTACAGATAGAAAAAGGGCGGAAGGCACTGCCGTGGCGAACGGCGCCTTCCACCCTGGCACATCGTGCCGTACCCGCTTGGCACTCTTTCCGTCTACTCGACCGACTGCCGTGGCGATAGTCGGTGAGCGCGGTTAACTACGAGCGCCCACGGGTCGTGCGTCACCTCTTCTTTTTCTTGGCGGCCTTTTTGGCTTTCTTTTTTCCAGTCTTCTTTGCGACGTTTTTCTTTGCAGCCTTCTTACGCTTTTTTGCCATAAGGTCACCTCCTTTCTGAGTAAAATCGTACACTACCTGTACGCGCTGTCAAAGAAAATTTTGTGACCGCAACCGTGTTCGGGACGATCTGCGGGTGCTTCGACGCGCCTGTGGAGCGAAGATGAGACGTGCATTTGCAAGAAGTCCGGGATAAGTTACGACCCGCGTGCGCAACACCGCGACTTGATGACGTTGCGTTACTGACAGTGCGCAAGACGCCGGTCGGCGCGGCCCAGGGAGAACCTCACACGTCGTTTCTTCTCCGCACGACGGGTCCGTCGCGCGCTGACAAACGGCGCCGCACGCCCCCGCGCACATGGAGAAGCATCTTAGGCGAAAAATGCAATAATTCCCGGGAAAAACGGCGGTTTTCGACATGCGGTGGGAGCGGGAAGCGACATCGTATCGGTGCGACGCCGGCGCGCTTTCGAGTCACCGTACGGCGATCGAGGCGCGCTGACGTCGTCTTCAATGACGTTGGCCTTGTCGGTCCAGTATGGTGTCTCGCTTTGGCGCGCACGCGCGTTGAAACTGCGCTTGCAATCGCGCGACGCATGCCGTCGCAACGCGCGTCGCCCGTTTGTTCAGACCGCACGAAATCGGATGTTTCGAGCGACAAAAAAAATTTGAAATTTTTCGATTTTTTTCTCGCTACGCCCATGTCGTCGAGGCCATTTGAAGGAATTTGGTGGATTCGCGCGCTAACGCAACGACACGTATGGAGATGACTGGAGCGCCGACGGACGTTTTCGTCGAGCGCAATCCGCTTCGCGCTGCAGCGCATCGACGGCGAGGTTGATGAAGGAAATCGTCCTGCGGAACCGATGGTGGGAAGCGGTGCGGTAGCGTCGTGCGGCTCATGCATACGCCCTGCCGCGTAAGGCGGAAAGCCCGAGGTTCGCTCCCGGGGGGTCAAGTTTACGGGAGCGACGCGCCGAGAAACGTATCTACCCCCGACGCGCCACCCAAAACCGCGATCAACTCGACCACGTCGTTCTCATCGCTGCTGCCCGATCGATCGATGTCGCTTGACCATTCCGCCAGCGTGTCACCCGAATCGAGAAGATGGTTAATCAGAGCCAGGATGTCGAGCGGACCGCTGATACGGCTGGCGTCGACGTCTCCGGGTAGTACGCCGATGCGGAGGGTTGCCGCACTTTCGTGATGGTAGATGCTCGTCCATGCGACCACGTCAATCACGCGGTCGAGCACGATTCGGATTTCATCATCGCCGACAAGGGTTACGTCTGTGACGATCGGAGGCGGGTTCGCGTTGCCCTCGACGCTGACGCTGAAGTCAGCCGGTGCGAGACATCGGGGCACTGTATCGAACGTCATGTCTACCTCGTCCCAACCGACTCGATCGATTCCGTTTGCCGCGAGATGGCGGCGGGCGTCGATGGCTCCGTCGGGCGGATTCGTCGCGGTTTGATGCACCTGCGGATCGGGAACGATCTTGAACACTTCGCCGTCGAAGAGGTCGCAGATGTAGATCTCCCCGGCTGCGTCGCGGCCGAATGAGGAGATTCCGCGGATGTTCAGCGGATTGTCAGGGGCGAGTTCGACCGTGCGATCGCGGACGCCCAACGCCTTCGCTGTCAGCGTAGCGCTCCAGATTGTGTTGCTACAGAAGTCAGCGAAAAAGTAAGTGCCCGCAAGATCGGGAATCGCACAACCCCGGTAAACTTCACCGCCCGTAATCGAACAGTGGCGATCGATAGTCAAATGTGAGTATTCATGGACTGGTAAGACGGCGCCCAATGCGTCGCAGTCGCACGCTCCGAAGGTTGTGCATTCTGATCCCTCGAAGCAGTCCCATCCGTAGTTCTCCCCGCCGCTGCTATCGGCCGTTTGAAAGTTTAGCTCCTCCCATGACCCTGCCCCGACATCCGCGATGTACAGATCTCCGGTCAGAGCGTCGAAGGCGTTTCGCCAAGGGTTTCGCAGGCCATACGCCCAAATCTCATCTTCGCCGGCCCGTCCGACGAACGGATTGGTTTCCGGGACGGCGTAGTTCCGGTCATCATCGTCGGGAAAGGCGTCGCCGCTGTCCACGTCGATCCGCAACAGGTTGCCCAGTAAGTCGCCTTCGATGGATTGACCAAAGTATGACACGCCACCATCGCCCAACGCGATATAAAGGTACCCATCCGGACCGAAGTCGATCCACCCTCCGTTATGGTTTGGGCCGGGTTGCTCGACAAACAGGATCGTCTCGCCCGTGGGCTCGGCGACATCCGGATCGTTCGAGACGCCGTAGCGGGCGACGACCGTGTCGCCGTTCGCGTCGGTGTAATCGATGAAGAATGATCCGTTCCGGGCGTAGTCCGGATGAAACGCCAGTCCGAGCAGACCCATTTCGCCGCCGCCTATCACGATTCCGCTTACGTCCAGAAACGGTTCCGCCAGCAGCACGCCGCGCTTGAGGATTCGGATAGCCCCAGTTTGCTCAACGATGAAGATTCGGTCGTAATCGCCCGGCGCGTGGGTGACGTAGACAGGATTGTCCAGTCCGGCCGCGACGCGAATCGTGGTGATTGGCGTGTCAGCGGCGCGAACCGCGACCACTGAAACAGATGCGGTCAGGATGGTCAGCCACAATCGTATTGCATGAGACATCGTCCGACCCCCCCGGGTAGCTCCGCGCGGACCGTCGCGTAATTGACACGGTCCCCTTGGAGAATTGTAGCGTCATTTTCTGCTTCGATCGCGGTGTTTCTTGGCCTCTGGCCCGACCTATAACATTCTCGGAGTTTCCGTGCTGGCCCGACACGTCCAAGAATATGGACGGGAGCCCCACCGCGGGGGATCCGACGGCGGCTGCTACTTGGCCCGGTCGATGTATTCCCCGGTTCGCGTGTCGACGTTGACGAGTGTGCCCGTGCCAATAAAAGGCGGCACGCGAACTTTCGCACCGGTTTCCAGTACGACTTCCTTGAGTTGGTTCGTCGCCGTCGCTCCTTTGACCACGGGCGGAGCGTCAACCACTTCCAGTGCGACGGTGAAGGGAATGCTAAACGAGACCATCTCCCCCTCATACACGTCGCACGTGACCTGCTCATTGGGCTTCAACCACTTGACCATATCACCCACCACCTCGGCGGAGATGGGAATCTGGTCGAACGTCTCGAGGTCCATAACGATGAACCTCTCGCCCTCGCGATAGAGGAACTCGTATTTCTTGGACTCGACAAACGGCACCTCGATCCGTTCGTCCACGTTGAACCGCACGTCGCTAATGGTGCCCGTCTTGAAGTTTTTGATCTTCGCTTGCATGTAGCTGCGCTTGTTGCCCTTGGCGACGTGCGTCGCCTCATGCACGACGGAAAGCTCGCCGTTGTAGATGATGGTCCTGCCTTTTCGTAGCTCAACCGCTTTGATCATGGTACAGCCACTCCCGGTAAGTGCGGCGGCTTCCTTCCCGCGTTTGGCGTTTCCCCCCATTATCGTTGCACAACCACGCGTGTGAGTCAACAGGAGCCCAGCGTTGCGTCTTGGGTTGAACTGCGGTTCGGTCGAGTGGGTCACGGCTGTGCCCGACCCCGTCGCGGGATGGGGCGGGGTCGCCTACAATGTCCGCCATGGCACGCAGCAAACGTTCGGCGGTGCAAAAGTACCACGACCGCGTCGCACCGCGCTACGATGCCAGTTACGACGACGCCTTCTGGCAGTGGCACGATGCACTCACGTGGGATTATCTCAAACCGTTTCTTCCGACGGACATGCGCACGCCGATCTTCGACCTCGGTTGTGGTACGGGAAAGTGGGCCGCGAAACTTCTCAAGAGTGGTTACTCGGTGACGTGCGTGGACGTCTCACATTCGATGTTGGATCGGGCTCGCAAGAAAATCGAGCAGCAAGGCGGAGGCAAACGGGCGAGCTTCGTCCAGGCAGACCTTTGCGAGATGGGTGACCTGCCAGCAGGTCAGGCGGGATTGGCCGTCGCCTTCGGTGATCCCATTGGTTGTGCGCACTCGCCTGCGCGGGCGATGAAGCAGATTCGGCGCCTGCTCGCGCCCGGCGGCGTATTGGTGGCCACGTTCGACAATCGCCTGGCCGCGATCGATTACTACCTTGCCAAAGGCGATCCCAACGTCATGGCAAGGTTCTTTCGCGACGGCAAGACGCACTGGCTGACCAAGGACGAGGCCGAGCAGTTCGAGATCACGACCTATACGCCCGGGGGCGTTTTGAATCTGGTCCAAGCTGCAGGTTTTGAAGTCTTGGACGTAGTGGGAAAAACCGTGCTGCCGATGCGTCATTACCGCGAACTGCTAGCCGAGGCGGGCGATCGACGTCGGTGGGCGAAAATCGAAAAGAGCGTTTGCCGCGACCCAGCGGCCATCGGACGGGCATCGCACGTGCAGATCGCTTGTCGTGTCGCCGGCTGAGCGTCGTCGTCGCGCGGCGCGAATACCGCGGAGCGTACGGCGGAACCGCTTGCAAGACCTAAGCAATTCCTGCATAATGACACGTTCCCGGTTCGCCGACGTTCGACCGGGATCGACGAAATTGAATCAGCCGTACGGGACTGTCTATGGGTGAGCTTCTCGGAGAATTGCGTCGCCTGCAAGCCGTTGAGCTGCAGCTTGCGGGTATCCGGCGCAATCGAGGCTTCAAGGAAAACCGCGCCGCCAGACAGCGGCGTCAAATCCAAGGTGTTGAGCAGAAGCTGGAGGCGAACGCAGTCTCCTCTCGCGAACTGCAGATACGCCTCGACGCGCTGGCCCTTGAGGTCGCGTCGCGCGAAGAGTCCACGGTCCGGCACCGCCAAGCCCTGAACAAAGCCAAGACCAACAAAGAATACGCAGGTATTCTCGAAGCAATGAATACCGAAAAGGCCGACACGGCCAAGATCGAAGCGGTCATGCTCGATGTGATGAAAGAGATGGAGACCTTCAAGGCGACCGAGGACGAACTCATCGCTGAGCGGGACAAGCTAAGCGATCAAATCGCAAAGTCGGATGCCGCCATCGTTGCATTCGATGAGCAAGTCCACGACGATCGCGAGCGGTTGGAGGCTGAGCGACGGGTGTTTGCCGAAAACCTTCCTCCGTCTGCGATGGCTGCGTTCACCCGCGCAGCGCAGCGACACGACGGTGAGGCGATGGGCGCGGTCGTAAAACCTCGACCCCGCGAGGACGAATATTGGTGCGCCGGGTGCAACATGAAGGTCACGCTTGAGGTTGTGAATTCACTTCAGACGCGGGACGAAGTGCAGATGTGCGGATCCTGCGGGCGGATCCTTTGCCTGGAAAACGGCATTCCCTCCCGACTCAGTGGGTAGAGAGGTCGGTCCTACCGCGTCTCGAAATCCGAGCGACACAGCACACCGATTTCGTTGCCGATGCGGTCGACCGTCTCGTCGAGCACTTCCTCGCCCTCGTAGGTGTACTTTCGCAGCGCCTCGCGGACCCTGCGGACTTTTTCGGCGCGAATCTCGGGCATCGTGTCGATCAGATGCTTCCAGCGGTCCCAGTTTTCGCTCATCGCCCGGACGTCGGCGGTCCGGTGTCGTGCATACTCCGCCGGCGAGTTGAACATTTTCGTGGCCTCAGTTTAGGTCTCGTGCGCCGAAGCTCCAACGCGCTCCGCGTTTTCGACCGTTGTATCGACGTGGATGCGGGCCGAGTTTAGTATAGGTTCCGATATTTGTGCCTCGGGCGCGACCGCTACGGCGAATTCCGTGGTAGCAAATCGAATCTTTCACGTACAACGTCGAAGCGATTTTTCTTGACGAAAGGGGTCTCAATGACCGATAACCCGGTCGTCGGCTGATCGTTGCAGCCGGCGCTCCTGGTCGGAGGGTTCCCTTGAAATGACGAGCCTCTTGCGCACGCCCATGCTTGCGACGCTCCTCGGCGCTGCCGCGGTGGTTTCGTGCGTCTCCGAACAGACCGTGACGCAGCTTCCGCGTCAAGAGCCGCCGCCCCGCCGTCGACAACCGTCGTCGCCGTCGCGTGTGCAACGCACGCCAGCTCCCACAATGACGGCCCAACGTCCGCAGTCGCATGCGACGTGGTTTCCGGTCGGTCGACGCTTAAGCCGGCGATGGACGACCATTGTGCTACACCACAGTGCGACACCACGCGGTTCAGCGCGTTTGTTCGATCGCGAGCACCGCGACAAGGGCTGGGACGAGTTGGGTTATCACTTCGTGATTGGAAACGGCGTCGGCTCCGGCGACGGGCAGATAGAGGTTGGTCCTCGCTGGAACAAACAGAAGCACGGCGCCCACTGCAAGACGCCGAGCAACTACTACAACGAACACGGGATCGGCATCTGTTTGGTCGGCGACTTTACCACGCATCGTCCCAGTGCGCGGCAGCTCGCGTCGCTGAATCGCCTCGTACGCTTCCTCTGCGATCGCTGTTCGATCGCCCCGGCTCGAGTGACCACCCACGGAGCCGTAACACGCAAGACCGCCTGCCCGGGTCGACATTTTCCCATTTCCGCATTGCGCCGAGCGTTGGCGGACAAGGGTCCAGCCGACGTCGTAACGGCAAGCACGGCATTCACAGCCCCTCCCAGGCGTGCCACGACGGGGCTGTGGGCTTCCCCTGGCGGAATAGGCAGTCAGGTGGGAGCAGATAACCGGTCTGGCCGTCTATCACGTTGAGCGGGGCGAACGCCCGCCATCGTCCACGCCCCAAGTTCTCAAGGTTCGCGAGGCACGCTGCCGGCGGAAATTTGCGGATAGAAAACATCGGAGGTATTAAGATCGGGTCCAATGCCGACCGATGGGTAGGCAGAGCCGATAACTCATGAGCGGTTGTGTGCCGCGTGGGCTGGTGTGTGGCCGTCCGGCGGGACCGTGAGATCGCAACCCGCGGGGGTCGAGACGAGACAAAGACGGTGATCCCGGCATCCCGGGCACCTTGCAGGAGCATTTGGCATGGCACGACGAAGTTTGCGAACGCGCGTGATGCGGGCGGCGATCAGCTTGGCCGTCGGCGGGTCAGCTTTTCAACTGAGTGGCTGCGACACCCTTGTACGCAGCACCCTGCTCGACGGCTTGGAAGCCACAACGAGCGCACTCACCGATGCGCTGATCTCGGCGTTCTTCCTCAGCCTTGAGGATGGTTCGGGAAACCTGACGTCCACGTAAGAGCCTCGTCGGTGCGTTCGCGTCCCGCGCGAGGTCCATACCGTGGGACTCCGATGGCGTCTGCCCGTGCGGATCGACGTTGACGGTCCGCTACGTCGGGCGCTTTTTCACGCCCTCTTTTCTTCCACCACTCGATGATGGCTTGGGCTTTGCAAGCCAGCCGCGGAGATTCTCTGCGAGAATTTCCGGCTTGCCCTGCGTGACGATGTGGTTCGCTACGTCGGGAGGGATCTGTAGCGTTTTCATCGCTCGGGCGGCGCGGGACCAGAGCCGCTTTCGCTTTCCGTCGCTATCCGCCAGATAGAGTTCCGTAACAATCTCGCCCAATTTGGTTAGGCTGATCTCGTCGCGGTGGTCGTAGTACCGCTCGATGATCTTCTTTTGATGGCTCGTGAAGTCGCCCACAGCTTTCTTTCTCCTTCAATAAGCGACCCGGTTCTACGCTGGGGGTCGCCACGGACCCTTATCCCCACCGACGAATCTACTCCCAACCGCTCCAGACCGCGAACGCCGGGTTTTTGCACTTCCTCACGAGAGCTGCCCGTCGAACTGCCCTTTGTTGAGCGATCACTCAACTTGGGGGTGTTCAGGGAAAGTGCTTCGGCGGCGTACGCCGCCCCAATGCGGCCATGAACGAAAGACCAACCACCGCCGAAGGACGCGCGATCGGCTGATCGACGCGATCCCTGGCGTTTCGAGACGAGGGCTAGCGCTTCGTCGCTCGTGAACTTGCGCGTTGTCCATCGGGAGGACGAAGCTCCCGCCGAGCCGCATGCTTTAGCTTGCGCGGACGCAGAAACGGAGCCAACGGTCACGGCGGAGCTTAGCGTCGCGTTGAGCAAGACCGCTTCCCCCCTTGCCAAGGGGGGATTGAGGGGGGTCTGCCGCCTCGTCGCTCGTGAACTTGCGCGTTGTCCATCGGGAGGACGAAGCTCCATCGGAA
>JADFRO010000115.1 GCA_022561255.1 Planctomycetota bacterium
CGCGACCCCGACCGCGATTCCGCGTAACTACCCTGCCGCTCAATCGTAGTGCCGTTTCCAGAAAGGTTGTCGTACTTTCGTCCCCCCTTGCCAAGGGGGGATTACAGGGGGGTCTGTTCCAGTCGCCAAAAACCTCCCCCGACCCCTCCTTGGTAAGGAGGGGAGAAAGAAAGTCGAACGACCTTTACAGAAGCGGCACTATTTCGCAGCATCGAGCAGAACGCGGCAGAAGCGGTCTTGAATCTCTTTGTAGGGTGTGCTCGAACCGTTGTAGCCGTTGAACATGATCGCAAAGGCGAAGCGCGGTCCGTCGCTTGAATCGACAAAGCCCGCGAGCGCACGAACGCCGCGCATCGTTCCCGTCTTGGCATGAACTCGACCGCCGGAGCTCTTAAGGCGTTTGCGAAGCGAGCCGTCTACTCCAGCCGTTGCCAAACTTGAGTGGAACAACGGACCGAATTCCTGGTTGTGGCTCCAGGCGAGCAGGGACGCCAATTGTCGTGCGGTACACCGATTGTCGCGACTCAGGCCCGACCCATCCGCAACGACAAGCCCAGCCGTGTCGATCCGTGCGCCCTGGATCGCATCGACGACGGCTCGTGCCCCATTGGCCCACCCGCCCCGAGGATCGGTCGCGCCGCGACGCTTCGCCCAAGCATAACCCGATCGTTTGAGGAGGCATTCCGCGAAGAGGTTTTGACTGTTCTTGCCGGCGCGCGACAAGACGGCGGCGATCGGTGTGCGGTGCGTGGCGACGATGGTCGTATCGTCCGGAAGTTTCCCGTTGCGTTGCCGAAGGCGGTCGCGTTTGATCGTGCCCGCCAGTGTGATTCCATTTCTCGAAAGAACCGTCCGAAGCGTATCGGCGAACAACATCCCTGGATCGGGAAAGGCAACCGGTCCGAAAGGCCACCGCTTGTCGCACGGACCGCTGATTCGATATTCGTTGGTTCCGAACGGATGGTGTAGCTTAGGGGTTCCCTTGCCACCGGACCGGCACTTGTTGATGACGTTGACGAGCGTTGTTTCGGGGACGAACGAGATTTCAGCCGGCCCTCCTCTTTCCTGGGCCGGGTTGATCGTGATGTCCACGCAGTTGTCATTAAAGTTAAGCGCGCCGACTGCGGCTGCATACCACTTGCCCAGATCACTCGGCTCCCACGACGGATGAAGCTGCAGATCCTCGAAGATGGATTCGTCGATGATCAGATCACCCGGTACGTTGGTCATCCCGCGTGCGATCAGTCGCTGAGCCCATCGCTCGAACGGCGCAACGATTTCTTCATTCAACGCGTCGTGTAGTCGCGCGTCGCCCAGACCGGGGTCTCCGTCGCCGATCACGTACAGGTTGCCACCGTCGGTGGCGAGAAGCGTCTCAAAAGCGAAATCAGCTCCCAACTCGACCAGCGACGTTACCATCGTGAAGATCTTCATCGCGCTCGCCGGGATCAACGCCCGGTCCGCATTCGAGGAGAAGACCGTCTGCCCCGACTTGATGTCGATCACGCAGGCCGTCGCGATCGTTTGGGAGTGGGGCAGACTCGAAAGCGTGGCGCTGAGGCGAGTGTTCAGGGGAGACTGGGCGCGAACCACCGCAGCGACGGACGTGAGCTGAATCAACGCGCAAAAGCCCACCGTCGCTCGACCTGCGAGGCGAGCGTAGCCGTTTTTCCAGACGCCGTTATTCATGGGGACACCATGATACCTTACAGTGGTCGACCTTCAAACTCGCGCGTGGCTCTGTGGGTTATGACTCGCGGCGTCGACACCGTAACGGCGGCGATTTATAGTCCAACCCGGTCTGGGACGAAATCGTAGCAGGCGGGATTGTGGTGGTGGGAATCACATTGAGCGAACCGAAAGCGAGCTGCGGGTCGGGCGTTGCGAGCGCGACCTTCAACATCGCGTCGTGCCTGGCGAGCGCTGCCGATCGAACGCCACAGCGCGCGGCCGTCGTGGTGACGCGGGCGTGTGACGCGGCCGGTCGGGCGATCTACGACACGCTGTCGTTTGCCCAGCTCGAATCGCTGTCGAACCGGTACGCCGGTGGTTTGTCGCACGTGGGGTTAGGGCGCGGGGCGCGCACTCTCGTGATGGTCCGCCCGGGCTTTGAGTTTCTTTCCCTCACCTTCGCGCTGTTTAAGATCGGAGCCGTCCCCGTGATGATCGATCCGGGGATGGGCGTTGGCCGAATGCTCGACTGCATCCGTCAGGTCGATCTTGACGCCTTCGTGGGCGTTCCGTCTGCTCACGTCGTTCGACTCCTGCGGCGTAGGGCTTTCAAGGGCCTGCGACACGTCATCACCGTCGGGCGTCGCTGGCTTTGGGGCGGCGTTACACTGGAGCAACTTTCACGAGACGGCAGCGAACGGTTTTCCATGGTCGAAACAGATGCGAGCGAACCGGCGGCGATTCTTTTTACGAGCGGCAGCACGGGACCCGCCAAGGGCGTTGTTTACGAACACGGCATGTTCGGCGCTCAGGTAAGAATGATCCAATCGTACTACGGCATCGAGCCCGGTGAGGTCGATCTTCCGGCGTTTCCACTGTTCGCCCTTTTCAGCGTGGCCATGGGCATGACGGCGGTGATCCCGGACATGGATGCGTCGCGCCCGGCGCGTGTGGATCCGGCCAAGCTCGTTCGAGCGATACACGATCACAAAGTCACAAGCACGTTCGGATCACCCGCGATCTGGAAGCGTGTAGCCTCATACTGTACGGAGCGTCGTATCAAACTTCCTTCGCTGCGGCGCGTTCTGATCGCTGGTGCTCCCGTGTCGCCCGAGGTGATCGCCCAGCTCCATGAAATCCTTGACGACGGCGCCGACGTACACACGCCGTTCGGCGCGACGGAGGCGCTTCCGGTTTCGTCGATCAGTGGCCGAGAGGTGCTCGAAAAATGTCGCGACAAGACCAGACGCGGGGCGGGAACGTGTGTCGGCGGGGCGATGGAGGAGATCGAGCTGCGACTCATACGCATCAGCGATCAGCCGATCGCGGCGTGGTCGGACGATCTTCTCGTTCCCGACGGAGCGTTCGGCGAGATTGTGGTCGCCGGCCCGGTCGTGACGACGGAGTATTTCGGTCAGAGAGAAGCGACGGCGGCGGCGAAGATTCGCGATGGCGATCGCATCTGGCATCGGATGGGTGACATCGGCTACCGAGACGCATCCGGGCGACTATGGTTCTGCGGGCGGAAAGCCCACCGGGTCGAAACGGAATCAGGGACGATGTTCAGCGTGTGCTGCGAGGCGATTTTCAACGAGCATCCGAAGGTAGCGCGATCCGCGTTGGTCGGCGTTGGCCAGTGGGGCAAGCAGGAGCCCGTCATTGTCGTCGAACCACGTGAGGGCAGCTTCCCACGCGGAGCACGTGTCGCACCATTCGTCGCAGAGCTGCGTCAGCTTGCGCGCTCGAACGAGCGAACGTCGTGCATCCAGAGCGTGTTGTTCCGGAGGCGCCTTCCGGTGGACGTGCGTCACAACGCGAAGATCAATCGCGAAAGTCTGGCCAGGTGGGCGGCGAGGCGGCTGCGATGAACGCTCTCGTAACGGGCGGAGGTGGGTTTCTCGGCGGACGTATTGTCGAAATGTTGCTCGCTCGCGGCGACGACGTTTGCGTTTTGGGTCGTGGGAGGTATCCGCGTCTTGAACGCGCGGGCGTTTCGACCATACAGGCTGACATTCGAGACGCCCCAGCCGTTCGGAACGCTTGCCGCGATCGGGACATCGTGTTCCACGTGGCCGGTCTGACCGGAATCTGGGGAAAACGCGAAGCGTTCCGCTCCGTCAACGTTGACGGTACGCGGAACGTGCTCGAGGGTTGTGGGCATCAAGGCGTTCGGCATCTCGTCTTCACGAGCTCACCGAGCGTCGTTTTTGGGAAGGATTCGATTTGCGGCGTAGACGAGTCTCAGCCCTACGCGAGCCGGTACGTCGCCGCCTATCCCCAGACCAAGGCCGTCGCGGAGCGTTTGGTTCTAAATGCCAACTGTTCGCGGCTGGCGACGGTGGCCATTCGTCCCCATCTGATCTGGGGCCCCGGCGATCCGCATCTGCTGCCTCGCATTCTGGCGCGGGCTCGTGCGGGACAGCTTCGCCGAGTCGGAGACGGGCGGAATCTGGTCGACATTACCTACATCGACAACGCCGCCGAGGCTCATCTTCTCGCTGCGGAGGCCCTCACCGCCAGTGGCGATTGCGCCGGCCGGGCCTATTTTATCAGTCAGGGGGAGCCCGTGGAGCTTTGGCCCTGGTTCGACACCATTCTGGAGGCCGTTGGTCTGCCCCGCGTCACCACTTCGATTTCCTTCGCCGCCGCCTACCGAATCGGGGCCGTCCTTGAATGGTTCCATCGCCTGGCGTTTCTGAGCCGGGAACCCCGCATGACCCGGTTTCTCGCAACCCAATTAGCCAAAGATCACCATTTTAACATAGGCGCAGCCAGGCGCGATCTCGGATATAGCCCACGCGTGTCGACGTCTGAGGGCGTCGACCGTCTGGTGGAATATCTTCGGAAAGGCGAGCGGTCTGGCGGCGTACTCAACGGGGCTGTGCGGTAGGCTCGCGCCCCGCCTGCGACAGCGGTCCGATGGCCTAGAGGTGCCTCGGTTCCCTCGCCGGCGAAATGTGGTAAGATTGGTCGACTTGGCGGTTGGCGCGGACCCCCCGGTGGGCGGTGCACCGGTATTCTTCTTGATGCCCCCTTCGGGCGCGGAATTCATGGCGATTTCTGATCGGATAGTCATCACCGGGGTCGGTCTGACGGCTCCCAATGGCAACACGCTGGAGGCGTTTCGCAGCAATTTGCTACGCGGGGTTTCGGGCGTTACAACGATCGAAACGCGGTTCATGGGGAAGGTACTGGCTGGCGTTTGCGGGTTCGACGAGCAGGCTTACCAGTCCAAAAAAGACCGACGCCGCGGAACGCGGGCGGGTTCGATCTCGATCTACTGCGCGCACGAGGCTGTGAAATCTGCCGGAATCGACCTGGATTCGGTCGACCGCTCGCGCGTGGGAACCTTCGTAGGCATTACGGAGCACGGGACGGTCGAGACGGAGAACGAGATTGACGTTATCCGCCAATACGACTATGACGTAAAATGTTGGTCTCATCATCACAACCCCCGGACGGTGGCGAACAACCCGGCCGGGGAGGTGACGGTGAACCTGGGGCTCTCGGGTCCGCATTACACGATCGGTGCGGCGTGTGCTGCGGGTAACGCTGGGCTGATCCAGGGTGTGCAGATGCTTCGTCTGGACGAAGTGGATGTTGCTCTTGCGGGTGGCGTGTCGGAAGCGATTCACTCGTTCGGAATCTTCGCGAGTTTTGCGAGCCAAAACGCGCTCGCGTGGGACGACGATCCGACGAAAGCGTGCAGGCCCTTTGACGCCGCTCGAAAGGGAATTGTCGTGTCGGAGGGTGGCTGTCTGTTTGTTCTCGAGCGCCTGCAGGATGCGAAGCGCCGCGGAGCGCCGATCGTCGCCGAGGTAGCCGGTCACGCGATGAATTCCGACGCAACGGATCTGGTGCTTCCCAACGCGGAGCGCATCGCGGAGTGTATGGCGCTTGCGGTAAGGAGAGCGGGCATTGAACCGGGCGACGTGGACATCGTCAATACCCACGCGACCGCGACGGAGTTCGGTGACATTCAGGAGGCGAAAGCCTTGCGGCAGGTGTTCGGGGATTTCCCGGATGTTTGCGTGAACAACACGAAGAGTTTCATCGGCCACGCGATGGGTGCAGCCGGTGCACTGGAACTGGCGGGTAACTTGGGTTCGTTTGACGACGGCGTCGCGCATGCGACGATAAATCTGGATGATCCGGATCCGGCGTGTCGGGTTCGGAATCTTGTGATGAACGAGCCACGGGACATAGGCCGGGTGGATGTGATTCTGAACAATTCGTTTGGAATGCTCGGAATAAACTCGGCGGTGGTTGTCAAACGTTTTGTCGGTTGAGGCGGTCGCCAAGCGGCGACGGGATCTTCTTAAAACAGAGGACGCAAGAGAGTCAATGGTGGATCAGCAAGTCAAGGACATCATACTGGGAATTATTTCCGTAGTCGCTCCCGACGCGGACCTGTCGGATGTGAAGAGCGACGTGAAGCTACGCGATCAGCTTGAGATGGATTCCATGGACTTTCTTGACATCGTGATGGAGCTTCGCAAGCGCTACAAGCTGGAGGTTCCCAAGGAGGACTATCCGAAGCTCGCCACGCTGGACGGATGCGTAGAGTATCTTGGTCCCAAGCTGGAGGCCATGGCGGCGGTATGAGTGTGGTCGCCGACTTGTCAGCGTGCTCGTGAGCGGTGCGCACTGTGGGGTCGCGCGGGCTCACGCTCGGGGGTCGGAACCAGCGGGGTCTTAGATCACTTCGGTCAATTCGGCTGTTGTTCCCGAAAACCTGATGCACTATGACGTTATCATCATCGGCGCGGGTATGTCGGGTTTGGCCGCCGGGATTCGTCTTGCCTATTTCGATCGGCGCGTGTGCATCGTTGAAAAGCATTACGCTTTCGGCGGACTAAACTCTTACTACCGAATCGACGGGCGCGAGTATGACGTAGGTCTGCACGCGGTAACGAACTACGCGCCTCCGGAGCGGCGTTCGGCTCCGTTGGCAAAACTGCTTCGACAACTCCGCCTGACCCGTGAAGACTTCGCGCTGTGCGAACAGCGGTTTTCGGAGATTCGCTTTCCCGACTGTCGTTTGCGATTCAGCAACGACATTGCTCTGCTGAAGGAAGAAGTGGCTGAGCGTTTTCCTGGCGACGCGGACAACTTTCTTCGCCTGGTTTCCGAGATCGAGGCATACGACGATACGCGGCTGGATCGAACCTATCAGGCGGCGCGCCCGATTCTGCGGGAGCGGTTGGACGATCCGATGCTGATCGAGATGTTGTTGTGCCCGATTATGTTCTACGGCAGCGCCGAAGAGCACGACATGGACTTCACGCAGTTCGTGACGATGTTCAAGAGTTTGTATCTGGAAGGATTCGCGCGACCGCGCGAAGGCGTTCGGCGGATCATCAAGGCCATCGTCAAGAAGTTCCGCGCCAACGGTGGTGAGATTCGGATGCGAACCGGTGTGGACGCACTTCAGGTGTGCGGGGAGCGCGTCGTCGGCGTGACGCTCGAATCCGGCGAGACGCTCACCAGCGACGTTGTGATCTCGTCCGCGGGATACGTCGAGACGATGCGGCTTTGCGGTGACGGGGCGTGGCAATCCGAAACGGAGGAGATCGGCCGCATTTCCTACGTGGAGTCGATCGCGGTGCTGGACAAGACGCCCGCCGAGCTGGGCCACGATGCGACGATCGTGTTTTTCAACGATGCTCAGCGTTTCAACTACGCCAGGCCGGACGAGCTGGTCGACCTGACAAGCGGAATCGTTTGCTGCCCCAACAACTACACCGGACACGAAGAATTGAGTGAGGGGGTCTTCCGCCTGACCTGGCTTGCGAACCATGAGCGGTGGATGGGGTTGGACGAGGAGGCGTACGCGACGCAAAAACGAGCGTGCCTGCAACGTTTCTTCGAGTGCGGGCGACGGTTCTTGCCTGATCTCAAGCAGCACGTCGTCTGTACGGACATGTTCACCCCGCGTACAATCCACCGGTATACGGGCCATCTCAACGGCGCCGTCTACGGTTCGCCCCACAAGCGAAAGGACGGGCGCACGCCGCTTGCGAACCTTTTCATTTGTGGCACGGATCAGGGATTTTTGGGAATCATCGGGGCCATGCTAAGCGGCATAACGATAGCCAACCTCCACATACTCTCGAAGAGCTAGGGTGCAACCAACGATGGCCCGCGATCGCTTGATCGATGCGAAGGATTACTACGACGTCGTCGTGATCGGTTCGGGACTGGCCGGCATGACGGCGGCGAACTACCTTGCCAAGTGCGATCGATCGGTCCTGCTGCTGGAGCAGCACTACAACTTTGGTGGTCTGGCTACCTGGTTTCGCCGCAAGGGCGGGCACATCTTCGACATTTCGCTGCACGGCTTTCCGGTGGGAATGATCAAGAGCTGTCGGAAGTATTGGACGCAGGAAATCGCTGATTCCATCGTCCAACTCAAGTGCATTCGCTTCGACAACCCGCAGTTCCAGATTGAGACGACGTTTGACCGGGTGGATTTTACGCGGCTCCTCGAGGAGCGTTTCGGTATCGAAAAAGAAACGGTGGAGCGCTTTTTCGACACCGCCCGAGGCATGGACTTCTACGACGACCAGACGATGACCACGCGGGAGCTGTTCGAGAAGTTCTTTCCCGGACGGTCAGACGTCGTACGATTCCTGATGGAACCGATCGCCTACGCGAACGGATCCACGCTCGACGATCCGGCGCTCACCTACGGGATCGTTTTCTCAAACTTCATGGGCAAGGGCGTCTTCATCTTTCGCGGCGGGACGGATCTGCTCATTCGGATGATGAAGAAGGAGTTGGAGTCGAACGGCGTCGACTTGCGGCACAGCGTTCAGGT
>JADFRO010000116.1 GCA_022561255.1 Planctomycetota bacterium
TTCGATGCGGTGCGACTGCTCCTTACCGGTGGCTTTGTCCTTTGCGGAGACGCTGATGATGCCGTTTCTATCGATGTCAAACGTGACCTCGATCTGCGGAACGCCGCGTGCGGCGGCGGCGATGCCCGTCAGATTGAACCGCTCCAGCGTTCTATTATCGATCGCCATCGGGCGGTTACCTTGCAGAACGTGGATGGTCACTTCGGTCTGACTGTCCGCTGCGGTTGAGAAGGTCTCGTTCTTGGACGTCGGAATCGTCGTGTTGGCCTCGATCAACGGCGTCATGACACCTCCGAGCGTTTCGACGCCGAGTGTCAACGGTGTGACGTCGAGCAGAACGATGTCATCCCGATCGCCCGCCAATACAGCGCCTTGAATCGCCGCACCGACGGCCACGACCTCGTCCGGGTTGATGCTCTTGTTGGGTTCTCTACCGAAAATCTCCTTGCAAAGCGCTTGGACAGCCGGCATGCGCGAGGATCCGCCGACCAGCACAACTTCGTGAATCTCGCTTGCGGCGATTTTCGCACCTTCCAACGCCTCCATCACGGGCTTGCGGCATCGCTCGGTGAGCTTCTTGGTGAGCTGCTCGAACTGGCTACGCGTAATCGTGACTTGCAGATGCTTGGGACCGCTGTCGGTCGCCGTGATGTAAGGCAGGTTGATCGACGTTTCCATGACGGTCGACAGCTCACACTTAGCCTTCTCCGCCGCCTCCTTGAGGCGTTGCAGAGCCATCGGGTCGCTGCGAAGGTCGATACCTTCCTGCTTACGGAATGTCTCTGCGAGGTGGTTGATCAACTCCTCGTCGTAGTCATCGCCGCCGAGGTGCCCGTCGCCGCTGCTCGCGCGAACCTCAAAGGTTCCGATTTCAGGATCGATGTCGAGTATCGAAATGTCGAACGTTCCACCACCCAGGTCGAACACGGCGATCGTTTCTTCGGATTTTTTTTCCAGACCGTATGCCAGCGCTGCCGCCGTCGGCTCGTTGATGATGCGCTCGACCTTGAGGCCGGCGATCGTCCCGGCGTCCTTGGTGGCCTTGCGCTGCGCGTCGTTGAAGTAGGCTGGGACGGTAATCACCGCGCGGTCGACCTTGTGGCCGAGATAGTCCTCCGCCGTTTTCTTGAGATCCTGCAGCACCATGGCGCTGATTTCCGGCGGGGTGTATTCCTTGCCGCGACACTCGACTTTGACGAGTTCTTCGGGTTTGCCCACGACCTTGTAGGGCACTATTTTTTCCTCGCTACTCACCTCGTTGTGACGGCGACCCATGAAGCGTTTGATTGAGTAGACCGTGTTTTCCGGGTTTGTAACCTGTTGATGTCGCGCAACCTGCCCAACCAGACGATCTCCTTTGTCCGTGATGGCGACGACGGATGGTGTCAGGCGCAATCCCTGAGCGTTGGTAAGCACCTTGGCCGTGTCGCCTTCCGTGACGGCGACGACTGAGTTGGTGGTTCCCAGGTCGATACCGATGATCTTCGACATTATGTATTCTCCTGTGGGGGCTGGCCGGCTTCGCGCGCGGCTCCTCTCTTAGGGGAGAACATACAGAACCCGTGCCACACCCAATCTCGACGCAAAAATCCCTAACCTACTTATCTATAAACACTTACAGGATTCCCGTTGCGACACCGCCGCCTGATGTGCCATGCTGGCAGTGTGTCGTACTGCGGATTTGGCACCCTTGGGGGGTCTGATCGGACGCCGAAAAAAATGCTTGGCCTGCGGTCGATCGCCGATACACTGCCCCGATGATGGAAACCGAACCACTCCAAACGGCCGAGGCTTTCGATACCCCGACGGTCCGCCAGCAGTCAGTGTTCATTGAGAATCAAGTGGGCCAGCTTCTTCGCCTCACACGCCTGTTTGAGCAGACCGACATACGGATCTTGGCCGTCTCAGTCGTTTACGCCGTTGATTGCGCGATCTGCCGCATGATCGTAGACGATCCGGACAGGGCGTATGACGTCCTTACGCAGTCCGGGTTTCAGGTTAGCGAAACCGAGCTCGTGGTCGTCAGTTTGCCACCCGGCAAGCGGGCGCTCTTGCAGACCTGGGCGGCACTGTTGGGCGGTGAGATCAGTATCCACTACACCTATCCTATGTTGGTTCAACCTAGAGGCCGTGCGGCGCTCGCTCTGCTACCCGACAACCTTGAACAAGCTGTCGTTGTACTCCGTGAACGGAACTTCGAGGTGCTGGACCAGCAGGCACTTCTCGACGAACGTAGTTCTTAGTGCGCGACAAATCACAAGGGCCGAAACGCTGTCGGCGGCGTCCGGTAGCGAGACCGCGGCTCCCCGGTTAGAATGCTGCGCGTTGTCGGTGGCGTTCGTCGGCCGGGCGAGCAAACTGTCCAACAGGATTCTCAAACATCACGGGAGACGTTATGGAAGAGGTCAATATTACGCTGCTGCTTCTGCGCTGGGTGCATATCCTCGCAGCCATGGGAGCGATCGGCGGCGCCTTGTTTATGCGGTTTGCGCTGCTACCCGCAGCCGATTCGGCGCTCGACGACGAGGCTCATACGAAACTTCGTGAGGCCCTCCGGGGGCGTTGGGCGCGTGTGGTGCATACCTGTATCGCACTGCTGCTGATCACCGGGGGGGTGAACTTCGCGCTGTTCGCCTTGCCGCCGAACGTGGAGGCCATTCCGTATCACCCCATCTTCGGCGTTAAGGTGCTTGCGGCCTTCGCCGTGTTCTTCGTCGTGAGTATCCTCATGGGGCGCGGCACAGGATTCCCCTCGATCCGGGGCAATCGCGCGCGGGCCCTGTCGATTGTGATCGGACTGGGCGTCTTGATCGTTCTGCTATCCGGATTGCTTAATCAGATACGAACCGGGCCTGCCGGTACCCCTCCAGCCAATGACGAAACGTCGGCGCCGTCCTAGAGTTCCATGACTCGTCGTGTGATGGATTCGTAGCATGATGGGCATTGCAATGAATCGTCGTAGGATTCGTCATTTCACTCGTCAAAGCGCGCGACGAGTAGGTAACGGCAGTATCAGGCCGGAGCCGCATAAAGAAGCAACGTCGCGTGCCTGAAGCTGTCGTCCACCGCGTAACGATCTATCCTCTCTCGATTCCCATGCGACGTAAGGTCAGCCACGCAGCGGCTGAGCGTACGACCGCCGATCCGATCGTTGTTGCCGTCGAACTCACCAACGGCACGATAGGCTACGGAGAGACTCTGGCACGCGACTACGTAACCGGCGAGACGAGAGCGTCGGTGGTCGTTGCGATCGAGCGCGTGATCGCTCCGGCGATTGTCAGGTTTCACGCGCGGTCCCTCCCCGATGCGTTGGAGGCGCTGGAATCGCTTCCGTGGCATGACAGGCACGGGCGGCCCATCCCCGCGGCACGCGCGGCGGTGGAACTCGCGTTGCTCGATGCAGTTCTCCGCACGTATGGAAGGGGCATGGACGACGTTGTCGCTTGGATGGGGTTACCTGGCTTTGGAGAGCCGGGAAGCCTGACGCGGATTCGCTACAGCGGCGTGCTCGCGGCGAGTAAGCCGGAATCCGTTCTTCGCCAGTTGCGCGCGATGTACTGGGGCGGACTACGCCATTTCAAGCTGAAGGTCGGCACGCCAAACGATCGGGCGAGTTTGGAGCGGGTAGCACGCTACCTTCGGCGTCCGATCGCGCGCGGCCGCGTAACGCTGCGCGTGGACGCCAACGGATCCTGGTCTCTCGGCGAAGCCGACGAGTGGCTCCGGGAAACGTCATCCGTCGCCGGCGTCGAGCAACCCCTCGCGCGCTACAGCGAAGGTGACCTTGAGGAACTCATTCGCCGGAAACGGGTTACCGTCGGGGAGCCGGCCAGCCCGGTTGGGAGTCGGTCGGGATCGCGCCGTTTGGACCGCCTACTGATCCACGACGAATCGCTCTTGGTGATCGACGACGCGCATCGTCTGATTCGTTCGGGCGTCGCGGGCGGCTTCAACATTCGCATCAGCAAGTGCGGCGGCCTGATTCCGTCTCTGCGGATTGCCGCGCTCGCGCTTCGATCCGGCGTAGCGATTCAGCTCGGCTGCATGGTCGGTGAAACGAGCATTCTTTCGGCTGCCGGGCTTCGATTTCTGAGCGTGTGCCCCCGCGTGTTGTGGGCGGAAGGCTGCTTCGGATCGTTCCTGCTCAGCGGCGACGTCGTGGCCAAGCCCCTTCGTTTCGGATACGGTGGGCGACCGCCCCGAATCGACTCGCGCGGACTGGGCGTCGAAGTCGACCCACAGCGCCTCGCCGCGTTGGCGGATTCTTCGCCGATTGTGATGAATCTATAGCTTTCGCCGTTAAGAACGAGATCAATCATGCGGGTTACGAACGCGCTTGCGTACGTTTTGATAGCCGGTGCGGTTCCGTTGGCGAATCTGCGTGCCCAACAACCACCCTCCGCGCCCGACGCCGCGGGGGAACTCGCCGAGGCGGCGCTGATTGCACGCATTCAAGAGCTGGGCGACCCGCCTAAGACGAGCGGCTTGCGCCGCGATCAGTTCCTCAAGGCGCTGCCAGCAATGCAGGAATCGTTACGGCTTAGCGATGAGCTGCTCGCACGCTTTCCTGAGTCCTCGTTCCGTACGGATGCGATGATCGTCAAGCTTCGTGTGCTCTCAGCCCTCGCACGCTCGGGTCCGATTTATATCGAGCGATTCAGGGTGTTCACGGACGAAATCGCGCAATCCGACGCGTCCGGGCGGCTCGCTTCCGAAGGCGCCTTCTACGCGATCCAGGCGTTTGTCTTCGGTTCGCGGCATGAGAAGATGTCCGAGGATCTACGTCTGCGCGGAACGCTGGAGCGGTACGACAGGTTCCTTACGGACTACCCTGACTCGGCGCGCCGCCCGGTCATCTGGGCCAGCCTGATTCGAAACTTGATCGCACTAGGCCAGACCGAGCGAGCCACGCAAGAAGCGGCAAAACTCAAATTGGCTTTTCCCGATCACAGCGCGACGCGCCGCGCCGGCGGGGAGGTTTTTCAAGCGACCGCCGTCGGAAAGCCGTATCGGTTGGAGTTCGTCGCACACGACGGAACATCGATCGACACGGCTAAAAACCTCGGACAGGTCGTGCTCGTACATTTTTGGGCGACCTGGAGTCCGAGTTCGCTAAAGGGTCTTTCGCAGATCGTGAAGCTCCACGATCGCTTCGTCGGTAAGGGCCTCGTCATACTTGGAGTCAACGCCGATCGCCCGCGCCGCAGGTTTGATGACGTTACGCGGGCGATGCTGCTGAATTGGCCACAGCACTTTGACGGCAAGGGCTTTGAAAACAAGCTCATCATCGCCAACGGTGTGGTAAAGCTCCCCGCATATTTCGTCGTAGACCGGCGTGGTATTCTTCGCTCGACGGACCCGGGTGACGGTCTATCGGAATTGATTGAGGAGCTGTTGACTGAACCTGCTTCGCCGACGCCCGCAGTTCCACGGGGAGAGTAGCTGGATGCGTGAATGTTGACTGCTGATAGGTGACCGGCAGACCCGACGTTCGACTACGGGAGATGCGCTAAAGCCGTAACCCGGTCGGATCGGCAGGATCGCGTATCGTTCCGCCGCCATCGGCTGACGCCTTGCTCACGTCGGACAGCATGCGCCCGGTCTCCGTCGCCCGGTCAAGCAGTCCCATGTTCTGCAACGCGAGGATCAGGTGGGACAGGTAGTCGACATTTTTCGGATCGTTCTTAACGGCGAAATCAAATCGTTCGACGGCCAACGAGAATTCGTTCTGATCTGAGAACATCACACCAAGCTGATAATGCAACGTCACCGATTCCGGATCGATCTGGAGGGCACGTTTCGCCGCGTCCATCGCGCCTCGCAGGTCACCCGACTCACGCAGCGCCAGCGATAGTTTGAGCAGAGCCTTGAAGTATTGCGGGTTGATCCGCAGAGCGTTCGCGTAGGCCTCGATCGCCCCGGATAGATCGCCTTGCTGCCGGAGCAGCAAGCCAAGTCGGTACTGCAGGTCGGCGTGGTTGGGGTGCCGGTGTATGGCCTCACCCAAGTTGTCGATTTGCCGCTCGATTAGGGATGATACGAATTCGTCCGGCGGACCCTGCGGCGCGAGCGCCACAGCGGTAGGGGAGAGGTACTTCTTGGTCTGCTCCGCTGCCGAGACCTTTAGCTGTAGTCGCGCGACCTCGCTGAAGAGCAGGGTGCTGTTGGGCTCGATACCGCCGGCCATTTCGAAGCTTTCCTTTGCTTCCTCGATCCGTCCGGATGCCTGCTGCGCAACACCCATCCCGACGTACGCGCTAAGCACGCGGTCGTTGATCTCGATCGCCTGACTGAACGACTTGGCCGCTTCCACGTAATCGCCGCCGCGCAGGTTCGAGGTGCCGACCTTGATGACGGCTTCCAGGTATTCAGGATGCCTCTCAACAGCGTTGCGGTAGGCGTCCAGGGCGAAGGTTTCACGCCCGGTTTTGTTGTAGAGGTCGCCGAGACGCAAGTATTGATCCGCGCACTCGGGCCTCTTGGTGATCAGACTCTTCATCAAACCGATCGCTTCGTCATACCGTCCTGCGTCGGTGCAGGCGCTTACCAGATCATCCTGCGCATCCCAGTTGTCCGGATCAATGGTGATCGCCACCTGGTATTGTCGGATGGCATCGTCAAAGCGTTCGGCTCGTACGTAGAGGTTCGCCAGGGTGATCGAGGCATTCAGGTCGGCCGGTTCGCACCAGCTAAGATGTTCGTAATGTGTGATCGCACCGTCGACGTTGTCCTGCTTGAAGTGTATCGCCGCCAAGCGCTCATGGGCGTTGCGGAGCTGAGGGGCCTCTTCGAGCGCCGCCTCGTACGCGACCGTTGCGTCCTCAATCTCCGACACCTTCTCGGCGCAGAAACCAATCGCGAACAGCGTCGCGGAGTCTTTGGGGTTGCCCATGAACGAGTTGTGCAGTTGCTCTATGGCCGCCCGCGTGAGTCCCAACTCATCGAGGCAGCACGCGAGCCCCACGCGGCCCACACGGTTGGATGGATCGGCGTCAATGACCTGGGAGAAGACGTCGCGCGCTCGACTGAACTGTTTCTCCTCGAGCAGCCGAATCGCCCAGCGTCGTTTTGATTCCGGAGATTTGACCGCTTCTTCCTCGAGCTCTGTTGTGGAGCGCTCAGTGTCGTCGCGTAGAAGGTCGCGAAACGCGGCCTTCAGGTCGGCGAGCAAGCCCCGTCCGAGGATTTCGAGCAGATACGACATGGATATCTCTAGGAGTCCAAAGCCGGAAGCGCGGACATCACTCGCTCTGCCGCCTCGTAGTGTTCATTTAGCGCCAGGGCTCGTTTGTAGGCGCTTCGCGCGGGGCCCACGCGTCCCTGCTGTTGGTAGAGGTTGCCGAGCAGGAAGTAGACATCGGCGTACTCGGCGCCCAAGCGGATCGCCTCCTCCAGCCGCGTCGTGGCGTCAGCCGCCCGATCCGTCGCCTGATACAAACGAGCGAGTTCGATCAACGCACGAACGCTGTGCGGATCGATCTGTACCGCTCGTTCGTTCTCATCGATCGCATCTTCCCGGCGGCCTAGGCGCATCAGAACTCGACCGCAATGTAGATGCAGCTCTCCGTGATCGGGATGTCGATCCAGGGCAACTCGGAGTGGTTCGAGCAGCATGGCGAAAATGCGCTCGTCAACCTGCCCGGTCGGTATCGCAAGGAAGGCGTCGACGAACTCCGGGTCGGCCTCGATGAGGCGCGACAGCTCCTCAACGCTTCGCGGATCGGTGGGAGCATTGGGATCGGCGATGCTGGCGGACATGCGTATGCTTGAGCCCTTGTCTTGCAGAGCTCGGCCGGCCTGCGCCATGAGCAATCCGATCCGAGCATCGTGAGGCTTGCGCGCCTGAGCCCTTTCCAGGAACGAAATCGCCTCCGCCGTTTCACCGCGGACGACATGGCACATCGCCAGGCTAACCAGTGCTTCCGTATGATCGCGATCTATGGTTAGCGCTTGCGTGAAACGCAGTTCCGCCTCCTCGAATTGCTCCTGCGCCGCCAGAAGTGTTCCGAGCTGAAAGTGCAGCTCTGCGCACTCTGGTTTGCTGCGGATACCCGCGCGTAGTGATTCGACCGCCTCGTCGTACTTACCCGCCGTCCGCAGCGAGAGCGCGTGGCGAATGCGAAGGGCAGAGGGCTCTTCTTCCTCCTGCAGGGCCCGGCCAAACTCCTCGGCGGCAAGATCAGGTCGATCGCTTCCGAGATGACACG
>JADFRO010000117.1 GCA_022561255.1 Planctomycetota bacterium
GTAGGCAATCACAACCGTAGCCGTTCCGACGGCCAGAAGAACATAGTTTCGAATACGCCCGGTCTGTGGAAAGCGAGCCAACCGCCCTAAGTCCAAAGAAGACTTCGCGATCCCGTTAACCACGCCGTCGACACCGTGGTTATCAATGATCAAACCCGAAAACGCGGCGAGCCGTTCCGTCAAAGCTGCAAGCGTATTGTAGATCAGATCGATCACCCAGGTGTCCACAAAGCGCGCGATGCCGGCGACCGCGAGGCAGCCCTTCACCCATACAAAATCGTATGCTTCATCGAAAAAGTACTTCTTTTCGAGGAGCGTGTGGATCGGCCCCATGAACCGCTTGATTCTCTCACCGACGGCCAAACCTCGGCGGTAAATCACGATCGCAGCGGCGAAACCAACCAGAAACGCGCCGCCGACACCGAACTTCAACCAATGGTGAGCCGCGCTGATGGCAGCGGTGTGTGCCGTACCGTCGGTCGCGAGCACCAGCGGTGCGATCGTCGCGGACGTGGCGGCGTCGGCGATCAACGGCCTGAAAATATAATAACTAGAGACAAGCGTTCCGACCGCCAGCACGACGAGTGGAATGTACATCAGCGGCGTTTCGTGGGCGTGCTCGTAAACGCGCTCGTCGCGCGGCTTGCCCATGAACGTCAGCCACCAACACCGCATCATGTAAAAGGGCGTGATGTAGGCCGTGATGATCGCCAGCCAGAACATCCACTTGGGCAGTCGCTTGATGCCGGCGAATAGCTCCGAAGGATCTCGCCCGCCCGTGGTTGATCCAACAGCCTCGTGCCCCTCATCGTGCGCAGTCGAAGCTTGATGCTGCGCCAGCGAAGACGCCAGGACGAACTGTTTCGTCGGGGGTGCCGCCGCATGGCCCTCGTCGTGATGACTTTCTCCGCCATGCTTGCTGTAGTCCCATTCGTAAGCGCGGGTATACGCCACCGCCAGAATCTCATCCTTACTGAAGAACCCGCCCAGCCCAATTTGGGTGCCGACGATTCCGGCGCCGGAGATGGCGAGCACACCCACGAAGAACGTCCAGCACGTCACGGGCATCTTGCGGCGCAATCCGCCCATCTTGCGCATGTCCTGCTCATGGTGACAGCCCTCGATGACCTGCCCCGACCCGAGAAAGAGCATCGCCTTGAAAAACGCATGCGTAATCAAGTGAAACAGGGCCGCGATCCAAGCGCCGCATCCCAGCCCGAAAATCATGTAGCCAAGCTGCGAGAGCGTCGAATAAGCCAAGCACTTCTTGATGTCCACCTGTACGATGGCGATCAACGCCATAAGCGTCAGCGTTAGACATCCAATCACCGCAACGAACATCAGAGCGTCGGGTGTCATCAGACGGAACACGCGGGCGACGAGATAGACACCCGCCGCGACCATCGTGGCTGCATGAATCAGAGCGCTAACCGGCGTGGGACCGGCCATCGCATCGGGCAGCCAGACGTGCAAGGGAAACTGCGCGCTTTTGCCCATCGCACCACAAAACAGACCAACCCCCATGATCGTCGCCAGCGACCACCCAAACATCGTAAAGTCACTGGCAAAGATTCCCGTACCGGCTGCATACTGCTCACCGAATCGAACGACGGCTTCATCCAGATCGAGCGTGCCAAGATGGAAGTAAACGAGCATGAGCCCGATCAGAAAACCGAAGTCGCCGACGCGGTTGGTGATAAACGCCTTCATCGCGGCGCGCGACGCGAATCCTTTGTCAAAGTAGAACCCGATCAGTAGATAGCTGCACAGACCGACCAGTTCCCAGAAGATGAACAAGAACAGCAGGTTGCTGGAGACCACCAAGCCCAACATACTGAACGCAAAGAGCGATAGGTAGGCGAAGAATCGGTGGTACTTGCTCTGCCCCGCGACCTCGTCGCTGTGGCCTGACATGTAGCCGACGCTGAAAAAGAAAATCCAAAACGCGATGAACGTGACCATGAAATACATGGCCACCGTTAGCGAATCGAGCTTCACACCAACAGTTACAGCCACGTCGCCGATGTCCGCCCAATGAAGGCGAACGGCGTTCGCCGTTAGTTCCGCTGTGTGGCCGCTTTCCATGGCGCCGAACCAGCCGACAAGGACATACGTCGCCATCACAAGTGGAACGCCCATTCCAAGCACAACGGCCGTCCAACCCGCCCAGGGTTTCCCGATCCGCGGGCCGGCAAAGACCAACAGCCAGAAACTCACCAAGGGCGAAAGAACGCCGAGCGTGAGTGCGATTTCAAAGTTATGCTCAGCCATTACGATTCAGTCTTGCTTGCTCGAAGCCCGCGAGTGCACACACCCACGCGACGCTTCCTTTTTTCTTTACACCCCGAAACAATTATCCGCGTAACGTGTTCGCCCGGTCGACGTCAACGGTCGACAGGTTCTTGTAAACGTTGATGCAAATGCCCACCGCCATCGCCGCCTCCGCGGCCGCCAACACAATGATGAAGAGCGCAGTAATCTGTCCGTCCAACCGGTTGGGACCGAGGTATCGATCGAAGGCGACCAAATTCACGGTCGCGCTGTTGAGAACCAACTCCACGCCGATCAAAATACCGATCGCGTTTCGCTTGGTCATCATCGTGAACAGACCGGCGCAGAAGAGGACGGCTGCGACGACAAGATAATGTGTAAGACCGATCGTCAGCATGACACTATTGTTCCTGCCGCGCCAGGTGCGCCGCCCCGACCATGACAATCATCAACAAGACACCGGCAACCTCAAACGGAACCAGATACGTCGTCAGAAGTCGCTCACCAATGGCGGCCACCGAAGCGCCGGGCACCATTTCCGTGACACCCGCCCAGGTCGTCCGGCCGAGGACCAGGCACAGACATCCCAAAAGCGTCGCACAGATGACCGCCGCCAGAGCAAGCTCTGCCTTGCCGCATTCGAACTTTACCCAAGGCGACTTACTGGTGAGCATGACGCCGAAGACCAGCAACACGAGTGTGCCGCCCGCGTAGACGATCAACTGAATCGCTCCGAGAAAATTGGCGGCGAGCATAAAATAGACCATCGAAACCGAGCCCAACGCCAGAAACAGCCACACGGCCATGCGGACGATGTTACGGCTGAAGCATACGCCAACAGCGGACACCACCGTCGCGAGGGCGACACCGTAGAACAGGAATGCTTCGAGCAATCCGCCGGGCGCCGCGGCGCTTGTAACGCCTTTGGCCGCTGCGTCTGCCCCGAGAGCCGACGAAGCGCCGATCGCAGCGATCACCGCAAACGCGCGGGTAGCCAATCGTGCAGGTCTCGTGAAACCGTCCATCGCCCTCGCCCGTCTAGTTGACATCACACGCTTCATTTACGATCCCGGCAGTGCATCGACCGCAAGGTTTCCAACGAGGCTCCTTCGATGGTAGAAACCATAGGCCGCGATCGCTGGAAACATTAACGCACAGAAGGCCCCGAACGCGCCCAGTGCCCACGTCGTTACTTGATCGATCATCAACCACGAGCCGTCCGTCGACGTTGAAGCCCAAACCCAAAGCGTGTTGCAAAGTAGCAGCCCCATCGTTATTGGCAGCAACACCTGAACGCAACCGTACAGCACTTGGTCGATTCGGATTCGCGGTAGCGTCCATCGAATCCAAATATGTACGTAAAGGAAAAACACGCACTTGCCCACGAACCAAAGCGGACCGCTGAACAGCACACCGTTGATGCCCGTCGCGATCAGCTCGCTCGGTACGCGTGCCGTGACCACCTCGGCCCACGCGCCCGGAAGCGGCGAGTGCCAGCCGCCGAGGAATAAAATGACCGCAAGGCCACTCACAACGAACATAGTGGCGTACTCGGCGAAGAAAAAGAAACTCCACCGCAGGCCTGAGTATTCCGTATGAAAACCCGCCACCAACTCGCTCTCTGCCTCGGGAAGATCGAACGGTGCTCGCTTACAGCTCGCCAGCGAGGCAATGAAATAACAGATGAACGCGGCGAAGGTAAACGGATTGTTGAACGCCAACCACGTAAACCATCCGCCCGACTGAGCCTCGCCAATCTCACGCAGACTCAGCGAGCCGACGGTAACAACGGGAATCAGCAAGGCCATGCCCATCGGAATCTCGTACGACACCATCTGACACGCCTCGCGCATAGCGCCGTAGATGCTCCACTTATTGTTCGACGCCCATCCCGCCAGAATGACGGCCAGCACCTGCACACCGAGTACGCCCAGGATGAACAAAAGCGCAACGTCGAGATCGCGGAAGATGTACGTCGCGCCAAACGGAAGGGCTACAAACGCCAGCACCGACGGGATAATGGCGAAGTAGGGCGCAACTCGAAAAAGGACCGCGTCCCCGCCGTCGGGAATGAGATCCTCCTTCAGCATCAGCTTAATGCCGTCGGCGAGAGACTGCGACCAGCCGTGCCATCCGCCAACCCGCATCGGACCCAGTCGCGACTGAATGCGACCGGCCACCTTACGCTCCCACCAAATCGTGTAGATCGGTATAAGATTGAACAGCGTGAAGATTCCGCCGAGCGTGATGAGATCGCGTGCGAAGCCGAACTGCAGGGGCCACAGCAAATACTGAGCAATACCCGCCATCGACGCCGCCATGCCGCCACCGGCTTCGATCAGCGAACCGATCATCACCGGCGTAAGACCCCACGTCGCCGGGTCCGTGTAGGAAAACGGGGACAACACATCGACCCCGGCAGCCCCAGCCGACGCGAGAATGGTCGTATCGACATAAGCGAACAGCAAGGCGTGAAGCCAGACGAGAAAGCACGCGCCGGCCACGACACTAATGAGAATGACGCCCGCGAAACGACTCAGAATCGGGGCGGATATCCGGTAGACCGCGATCGCCAGCGCCGTGGTCGGCCGAGCGAAAAGTTGAACGATCGGCTGGACGACGCAATACGAGATCCACAACACACGGTACAAAAGGCGCATCGCCGGTCCGTCCTGCACCGAAAACTTGCGATGTGGAGCTGTCAGAAGCTGTGTCATCTACTCATTACCAAGCCGGTGCAAACGCCTCGACCTTCCTATCGATCGACCTCACCCATCACGACATCGAAACTGCCGATGATGGCCGGTACGTCCGCGAGAAGCAGATTGCGGCAGATGAGGCGTGTAATCGAAAGATTACAAAAGCTCGGACCACGAGCCTTGACTCGAGCGGGAATCGCAGAGCCGTCGCCACGTATGTAAAAACCCAACTGTCCTCGAGGGTTTTCAATCTCGACGTAACACTCGTCATCCGGCAGTTTCAGATTCTTGAGCTTCGGGGCGACGATCTCGCCGTCGGGAAGCCGGTCGAGCGCCTGACGTACGATCCGCATGGATTGGGTCATCTCCAGAACGCGAACGTAGTAGCGACTCCAACAGTCACCAACGATCACCCCCCTTGGAATGTCACCGCTCCCGCCCGGCTCACCGATGGGAACCTCAAAATCGTATGTCTCGTAACCGTCGTACGGCAGCGTCTTGCGAAGATCCCACCGGAGCCCACTGGCCCGCAGGCAAGGGCCGGTCAGGCCGTAGGCCAATGCCTCGTCGACGCTGATGACACCTACGCGACTCGTTCGTTTCACAAAAATGTGGTTGAAACTGAGCAGGTTGTTGTAGTCGGTGATTTTCGCCTCGAAGTAGTCGAGAAACTCGAGGCAGCGCTCTATCCAACCGGTCGGCAGATCATCGTGCACCCCGCCGACAATCAGATAACTGTAAGTCAGACGGGCGCCGCACGCGGCCTCGAACAAATCGAGGAGCATCTCCCGTTCGCGGAAGCAATACAGGAAAGGGGTGAACGCTCCCATGTCCAGCCCGTACGTTCCCAGGGCTACGAGATGTGAGGCGATGCGGTTAAGCTCGGCGAAAATCACGCGCATCGCTTGTGCCCGCTGGGGCACTTCGATTCCGCAAAGCCGCTCCACGGCGATCGCGAACGCCTGATTGTTGTTCATCCCCGCCAGATAATCCATACGATCGGTGTACGGAATGAACTGGTAGGGCGGAAGGCTCTCGCCGATCTTCTCCGCACAGCGATGCAGGTAGCCGATGTGCGGAACGGCGTCGAGCACCATCTCGCCGTCGGTACGAAGCACGATCCGGAGGACGCCGTGCGTCGACGGATGCTGCGGACCCATGTTGATCAACATTTCCTCGGTGCACAGGTCGCCCTGCTCACGTCGGTCGTGATCGATCAAAACATCAGGCTTGGATTCTAGGACCGTGTCAGCCACGCGTGTGCCTAATCCCCTTTCACCTCAGCAACACTCCGGTCGTACTCATCCGGGTCCATTGGATGAACGCCGGCAAGATGTACCAGGAACGCATCGTCGACCCGCTTTCGCAGTACGGACCAAACGCGCTCCTGTCGGTCGACGGGACCAAGGCCACGGAAGGACTCATCCGCAATCAGCGCCCGCAAGTGGCCCCATTCAGTCTCGAACACCGAAACCTTGGACGAAGTGGAACGCTGTTCGAACTCAGCACAGAGCGCCTCTTCGATCTTCAGTTGTGCTTCTTGGATGCCTTTCTTCGCAACCACGGCACAAAGCCTTTCTTGGGACCGGCAACCCACGCGAGGAACCGTCGCGCATCGCCCTCCGCAAACGTCGCCGGCGTAACGTATCGAACGTTATCTCTTCCCTCGAGCCTCCAAATCGCGCTGATATTCGCGAAGGTCTTAGACATCTCAACGTCCTTTCGCAACTCGCCGTCGAACCCGCTGTGAAGGAGCAGACTCTCAAGATCATGCGTCATAAACGTTCGTCGAAGCTCCGACCAGCCCAATGTTCGACAGATCGCGACCTTCAACTCGCATTCCACAGCGTATCCCGCCAGGTATACCGCGCCAGCGTACTTGCCTGCGCGATGCAAGACTCTCGCCTCCTCCAACCTCACCCGCGCAACGGCCGCCAAGGTGTCGACTTTGACGATCGTGGCCGTTGATAACTGCGGTGACATCGCGCCCCAGCACCCTAATGCCTCGGGTTCGTCAACTCAAACTCCGTCGTTGCGGGAATCCCATGATACTCCAGCGGGAACTCGTAATCCTTGCGCAGAGGATGACCGACCCAATCGTCAGGACACAATATGCGCCGCAACTCCGGATGACCGGGAAAATCAATGCCCATCAAGTCGAACGCCTCCCGCTCATGCCAATCCGCCGTCGCCCAAACGGACGCAACGCTCGGAATCGACGGCGCGGAACGATCCGTCTCGATGCGAACCGCAAATTCGCAGGTCTCGGTAATCAACTCCGTCGGTCGCTCCGTCGACACACGCATAAGGTCGTAGACGCACGCGAGTTTCTCGTCTGCAAGAAGATCCAACGCCGTGATGGAACGCAACAGATTGAAGCGCATGCGCGAATCCTCGCGCAGGAACAATGCGATGTCGAGCCAGCGCTCGGAGGCGACCTGAGCGCATGGATGGCCCCCCCCCACGTCGGCCGCAACGATCGCCTCGCCGAACTTCGACTTAAGAATTTGACAGATTTCTTCAGGTGCCATAACCGCGATGCGAGCCCAAATCCATTAGTTCAAAACCGCTTCCTTGGCCTTGGTCATGAGGCTCTTCTTCCGCGTCTGACTGCGAATCTTGTCCTGCAGACGCATAAGACCCTCCAACAGTGCCTCCGGTCGTGGAGGACAGCCGGGAATATAGACATCCACCGGAACAACGAGGTCCACGCCCTTAACAACATGGTAACCATGCTTAAAGTAAGGTCCGCCGCCCACCGTACACGCACCCATCGCCATCACGTATTTTGGCTCAGCCATCTGGTTGTAGAGGCGTTTCAGACGGCTGGCCATCTTGTACGTCACCGTACCCGCAACGATCATCAGATCCGATTGACGTGGGCTGGCGCGGAACGCACCCGCTCCGAACCGGTCGATGTCGAACCGTGATGCCCCGACCGCCATCATTTCGATAGCGCAGCACGCGAGTCCGAAGGTCATCGGCCAGATGCTACTGCTGCGACCCCAGTTGATCGCCCAGTCCAGTGAGGTGACAATCAACCCCTCCTCGAACCTGTTTTCGATCCAGCTCATCGTTTCGCTCCCAGAAGTTCTCTGTCGTCGCTCGTTACACCAGGCGGGTCGCCGATGTCGAGTCGGCTCGGAGCCTCCGCCATAACCGACGCGTCAGGTTCATCCAAGACGGAGGAGCGCTCTTGCCCCGTACTCGACCGAACCC
>JADFRO010000118.1 GCA_022561255.1 Planctomycetota bacterium
TAAAACACGAAGCGAACTGTTGGATCGACGCGTCCATGGTCGATGTAAGGTTCATCGCATAGGCCTCCTGCCACGAGTTCTGGAAATCCGTTTCCAACATCCAGAATATCGGCAGGTGGCCTTTTTTCGACGAACGGAAGGGGGCCGACAGAGCCTCCGAAAAAGTGCAAAACTCTAGCCTAGACACCCTCTGAGTTATCGGCACGCTGAAACAGTCGTCTCCCTCATCCGACGCCGTGTCGTGCATGCGCCAGCCCAACTATCGGACCCGAAAAAACGGAAAAAGAAGTCTCAACGCCTCGGTCAATCGGCACACAACCGCACACCGTCCTTCGCCGATATTCCCAGCAGGTGTTGCGGACCGAGTTCGCACGGCTCGCTACGGGCCACCGATCCGAACGCCGCTGGCACGCTGAGGAAGCAACCGTCATGGGACTTTGGGACTGGATCATCGACGCACTGACGACCGGCGACGACGGACCTTCCAGGTCTACGCCCAACGCCACGTCGAGCAGCTCCGCTACGGCTGTGCTCGACGCCCCAACCGACGATCAGCGCGACGGTGAGGCGGGATCCGATCTTGAAGAAGCGGATCGCTGGTGGGCACCGGAAGGGATAACCGCGATCGACCCGATCGGGGTCGAGCTCCCCGAGCGGTCGATGCAAACGCGGGTTCTCGAAGAGAAGCTCATTTCCCACTTCGACGGCCACGACCTGACCTTGCCGCCCATGCCCAAGGTCGCAGAACACGTGCTCAGGCGATTGCGTGACCCGAAGTGCAATGCTTCCGACGTCGCGGGGGATCTTTCCGAGGATCAGGTCATCGCCGCGTCGGTTCTTCGGATTGCCAACTCCCCGCTCTACCGTGGCGTGACGAAGATCCTCAGCCTGCAGTCAGCTGTTGCCCGGCTTGGGACGGGCGCGATTCGAACGCTGATGATGCACCAGTCCTTCCGGGCTGCGATGTTTCAGCAGAACTCCGGTGACAAGCAGCTCGCCGAGCTGATCTGGCACGGCTCGCTAGCCGGCGCCGCCATCATGCGACACCTCGCACGTATCCTCAAGCGCGACGAAGATGAAGCGTTCTTAATCGGCCTGTTGCACGACATCGGCAACGTCATCACGCTCCGCATCGTCATGGAGCACGAGCGCATGACGCACGAACCCATCGACATACCGGCGTTCGAATTTCTGTGTCACGAAACCCACCAGGAATTCGGCGAGCTCATCACCGATGCGTGGGGTCTTCCCGACGACCTCAAGAGCCTGGTCGCCGATCACCATAGCTACCCCGAACCCGACGACCCGCTACGAACGGAACGATTGATGTTGATCCTCACGGACATGATCAGTCAGATGCTCGGATTCGCGCCACCGGCGCAGTACGACCTGGCAAACGCCACCGTCGTGAGCGATCTTGGCCTTGCAGGCAGTCCTGACTTCGAGCGATTGCTGGCGGAGCTTCCCGAAAGTGTCGACAAAACCGTTTCATCACTTTCTTAGCGCTAAGACACACCTCGATGGACGGGTTTTCCCGAGCCCATCCGTCAGGTGACGTGTGTCGGAACGCTAGACTTTGATCTTCTCGACCTTGACTTGCAGGAACTTCTGACGGTGACCCTTCTGGAGGGTGAACCCCTTACGACGTGTTTGCTTTCGGATGGTGATCTTGTCGCCCTTGATCTCGCCGATGATCGCCGCCGTCACTTCCGCACCCGGCACGAGCGGCTGGCCTACCTTGGGGCCGTCCGGCAGGTCGCCTACCATCAGCACACGGTCAAACACTACCTGCTTCGCTTTTTCATCGAGATCCTTACGCTGCACCTCGAAAACCAGTCCCTCTTCGACGCGGTACTGGTGGCCACCATCGCTGATAATCGCGTACATCTTATTAAGAACTCTCCCGGCCCGCGGGCCGCATCGATTTCCGTCCTTTGGCCCGCCCGTTCAATCACAGGGCAAGGCGTAGCAAGCCCGGCAGTTTGACGTGATCCGCCCGATCCGTCAACCCCACCGACCAGCCCCGGCCAAACCCGCCACCTCCGCACGTTGCCTTCCAAGACGGCTACACCCCCCGCGACGGCGGGTGGTGCCGACGAGGGTGTAGGGTGGTCATCCTGCTCACCAGGTGTAGGGCGGGCTATTGCCCGCCGCAATTGTCGACCACGCCCGATCTGCCGGGCGCTTTACGAACGCATTCTTGACCCCGGTGAGGTGAGCATAATCGCACAAGCGGCACCAATCGTTTTGCTTTCGGACGCGATCCCTCGAGATGCCTATGGCGGGCAATAGCCCGCCCTACCTCGACTACGATCAACGTTAGCTACATGCCATTCCGCCCTACCGGGCTTCGAGTAGCATCGAATGTGGGGTAACCGCGCGGGCTGAAGCCCGCGGCTCGGGACGTCAGAAACGTGAAATGCTCTACCCGAGTGGCTCGTTGTACAACGCGCAGATGGCCATGCCCTCGGCCCAGTCGACGGACCATTTCAGGCCGAACGACGAGAAGTGCCTCTGGTAGTCTTCGATTCGGTTGTGCCACACCTTGTCAGGCTCACGCCGGCCGGAACGGTCCGTTACGATGATCATCACGAACACGCCGCCGGGTTTGACAAACTGCATCAACCGCTTCGTGGTCGCCAGTGGCCGCTCCCGCATTAAGTCGTAATGGTAATCGCTGCATCCGCGTGCGAAGACGACGTCGAAGCTTTCTCGGTCGACCGGGAGATCGTCGTTGATGTCGCAGCAGTAGTAGGTACTACGCGGAAAATGTTTCCTGGCCCACGCGATGCCCCTGCGCGAGCGATCCAGGCCGACGCACCGAAACCCCATCCGATTGAAAAGGTTGGTGTGGAACCCGTTGCCGCAGCCGACCTCCATGATCGTCATCCCGCGACGCAGGCCGAATCGCTTGACCAGATGACGCCGGTGCCACCAGAACTCCTTCCACGTCGAGTATTTCCAGCCGCCACGACTGTAGAACTCGTTGTAGACGGCATCGCCGCGCGTTGGGTCCGCTTCGGTTGCGATCGTCGGTGAGTTGGTTGCCGGGCAATCGGCCATGAGTAGAGGTTCCACGTGCTTCGGGCCGTTGCAATCCGGTCGACGCGGTTAACGCCCGTAGGCGCCAGCAAGTCCGTGATCGGGGTTGGCCTGATCTCCCTGATACCATCGGAAGGATTTTCGGACCTCTTAACGGGATTCCCGCCTGTCTCGCGGCCTCAACCGGTGGAACCGGTGGTACCGGTGGTAGGTTCGTGCCGGCGTGCCCAGACCTCCTCGGCCTCCGGCGGGCGAATGTAAAGCGGGGTGAGGGTGCGGGGGTTGTCGAAGTCGTCGCGAAGGGCGCGTTCATCTCCCAGTCGAAACACGATCTCCGCGCGTGGGCGGTAGAGCCCTTCCGGAAGAATCCGCCTATTCGAGGCGTCGACACACTCTCGATGGTACGCGATCCCCTCGCCGATAACGGCACACGCGTTGCCGGTGGCGGCGAGGAAGGATTCCGGGTCGACCTCGGACGGGTCGGACGTGGGGACGTAGCGAGGCGGCGACTTTTCTTCGGGTCCGCGTTCCGCGAGCGCTTCCGCGTTGGGCTCGAGTCTAAACGTGGCGGCGAAGAATCGCCCCCGCTTCGCGTCGAGTAAGACAGCCACTTCCGTAGGCCGAGGCGACGCCTCAGCAGCGTTTTGCGCGATCACCTCAAGGGTGGGGACGCCCACGACGAGCGCTCCCGTCGCAAAGGCGATTGTCCGTGCGGCTGTCACGGCGATACGAAGTCCGGTGAAGCTACCGGGTCCGCTGGAAACGTAGACGCAACCGACGTCGTGCGGCTCCACTCCGTGGCGCTGGCAGAGATCGTCGATGGTCGGTAGAAACTCAGCCGCGTGCGCGCGGGGGCGGCTGAATGTCTTGGCGGAAAGGATTTCCCCGGCACATCCCAGTGCAACACTTCCAATCGCGCCGGAGGTCTCAAAGGCGAGCACGTAGGGGCGTTTCGATCTGTCGAAGCGGTCGCGGCTCATCGAGGATGGGATCATACAACTTTGCACTCCGTTCGACAGCCCGTATGGCTAGCACGCCCAAAGGCTCTCCGCACGCGGCGGTTAGGCCCTAGCGGGGACTTCAAGCGGGGTGGTGCGGTCGCCTTTCCGACCCTGCGGCTGCGCGCTGGGGGCTTCGAGGTCATTGACGCGATGGCGTAGGGACAATACAGTTTCCGCCCGGGCGAAGGAAGGCGCGGCCCCGTAGGCATCTCCCAACGATGCGCCACGGGTTTTAAGGAAATCGAGGCGAATCCTCCGGCGCAGCGTGGTCAAGTAATCAGAGATGTTTGCAGTCATATCGGACATCCATGGCAACCTCGAAGCCCTCGAGGAAGCGCTCAAAGACATCGACCGCCGGTCGATCAAAGTGATCTATTGCCTGGGCGACATCGTCGGGTATGGCGCCAGTCCCAAGGAGTGTCTCGACACGATCATCGATCGTTGCGAGTTCTCCCTCTGCGGCAACCACGACCAAGCCGTGTTCTACGAGCCGATGAATTTTAACGTCGGCGCGGAGCGGGCGGCCTATTGGACACGTCAGGTGCTCGAGGACGAATCGACAAAACCCGAGCGTGATCGCCGGTGGGAGTTTCTCGGACGAATGCCGATTCGGCGGCAGGAGAAGGGGTTGCTTCTCGTTCACGCTTCGCCACGACGCCCTGTCAACGAATACTTGTTTCCGGAGGACGTCTACACCAACCCCGGGAAGATTCTCGACAACTTCCGTCGTTTGGAAGACGACCAGCTAGCTTGTCTGGTCGGACATACCCACGTGCCCGGCGTGTTTCTCGATGACCCGTGCTTTGACCCGCCGGATGAACTCGCGGAGATGGGCGTTTACACGATTACATCGGATGAGCAGGCGATCATCAACGTCGGTAGCATCGGTCAGCCTCGCGACCGCGATCCGCGTTTGTGCTACGCCGTGATCTATGAAAAGGGCGAGGCGCCCGAAGGGCACGATCTGCCCAACGTCGGCGAGGACGAAAACTACTTGACCACGGAATTCGTGCGTCTCGAATACGACGTGGAAAAAGCGGCCCAAAAGATCTACGACGTGCCCGATCTCGACGACTTCCTGGGAACGCGTCTTTTCGAGGGTCGTTGATAGACGACACCCGGCTGGCGGGCGGTAGCCCGCGATTCACCTTGGTCTTGTGCCTCGCGGCGTGAACCGTTTGCGTCGCTTTGTGATTTCTACGAAAGCAACAATGGGTAAACAGGATACGCTACGCAATTTTCTTCTCGCCGCGACGATCTTCGTGGTCGTGATGGCCGTCGGTCCCGCGCTGCTTCCGGACCGTCCCGCGCCGCCGATCGCCGGAGAAACGCAAAGCCCGGTCGGTACGACCGCGACTCCCGAGCTCGGTGCCACGGATGCGGTAACGGTCGCAGGCTCGATACCATCGACCTCGGCTACGCTCGCTACCGCAGCCGGGGCGTTGGTGGCGGTCGAAGCGATGTCTGAGCAGAGTTTCTCGATGGGCGCTTCCGAACCCGACGGCGTCGTGGGCGCTGAGTCAGGCGATCCGTTTCGGATGCGACTTACGCTCTCAAACATCGGCGCCTCGGTGAGCTCCGCAACGCTGACCGACCACGCGGCCACGCTGGGTAGTGTCGAGCGGTACAAGCTGCTCGCTCCGCTGGAACGTATGAACGGGTCGGTTTACCGATCCTTTGCGATTCAAAAAATCAACCTCGACGGCGTCGACCTTGCGCTCGATGACAAGAAGTGGCACGTCAACGCGGTCGAACGCTACGAAACGGCGGCAGGCGGAATCGGTGAGCGCCTAAGCTTCTCGATCGAAGTTCAAAAGAACAACACGCCGCTCATCAAACTGACGCGAGTTTTCACGCTGCCGCAGCAGTCGGTCGAGTTCGGTCGCCACGACCTTTGGTCGACCATCACGGTTGAGAATCTCACGAACGAGCCCCATCGAGTTCTCGTTGCCTACCGCGGCGGGCTGGGAATTCCCACGAGCACCGGGCGCATGGCCGGTAGGCTGATCGATTATGCAGCGATCGGCGCCGACGGTCGCATCGAGCCGAAGCGCTTGGCCGACGCGACCGTTCATGGCGACGCAGGCCAAGTGACCAAACTTTTCGCGGCGACGCCCACCGAACCACAGCTTTTGTCCTGGGCCGGAATAGGCAACACCTACTTTACCTGCACGATCGCGCCGGTGGGCCCCGACAATCGCAGCGCCGCAAGCTACATCGCCGAAGTGAAGGCCTACGACCTGGACGCCGATCCGCTTACGACCGACGACGCGACGCTGACGTTCGTAACCACGGCCATCGAAGTGAAGCCCGAAAGCAAGCTGACTTACAACGCGGCGATCTACCTCGGCGAAAAGGACGCCAAGTCGTTCCAAGGCGAGGCGGATTACAACAAACGCAACTATTACTTTCAGATCAGCGAAAGCTTCGGCATGTGCACGTTCACGTGGCTGGTCGAGCTGATGATCTGGCTTCTCAACAGCCTGTTCTTCCTCTGCGGCGACTTCGGCATAGCGATCATCATACTCGTGGTCATCGTTCGCACACTCCTGCATCCGATCACCAAAAAGGGTCAGGTGAACATGGTGCGCATGCAGCAGAAGATGGGCGAGTTTTCGCCGAAGATCGAGGAGCTCAAGAAGAAGTACGGCAACGACAAAGCCCGCATGCAGCAGGAGACGATGAAGCTTTACCGGGAGCACAACATCAATCCGGCCGGGCAGATGCTTAGCTGTCTGCCCATGGTGATTCAGATGCCCATCTGGATCGCGCTGTTTTTGAGCCTGAGCAACAACATATTAATGCGCCATCAGTCGTTCTTGTTCACCTGGATTCACGACCTAACCGCACAAGACGCGTTGTATACCTTCGCCACTCCGCTTACCGTACCGTTGTTTGGTTGGCAAATCGCAAGCTTTAATCTGTTGCCGCCGTTGGTTTCCCTTTTCATGTTCATCCAGATGAAGACCCAGCCGCGTCCCAAACCCAATCCCAACCAGTCCGACCAGCAGCGCCAGCAGCAGGAGATGATGCAAAAGATGATGCCCATGATGAGCGTCATGATGCTGTTCATTTTCTACAACATGCCGGCCGGTCTGAATCTTTACATCATGTGCAGCTCGCTATTTGGCTGGCTGGAACAGCGCCGGATTCGAGCGCACATCAAGGAACAGGAAGCAGCCGGTACGCTCCACAAGCCCGCTCCCAAACCCAAGGATCCCGCAGAGGGTCCGCACAAACCTTCCTGGGTCGAACGTCTGCAGAAGGCGGCCGAGCAAGCGCAAAAGTCTCAAGCCACCAAGCGCCCCGGCCGACCGAAACGCTGATAATAACACTCCACCCCCACGCACAACTTCACCCTGACATTGTCCGCCCGCCGCGACATAACGCCCCCGAGCCGCAAGCTTGAGAACTGCCTCCGGCGCTCCACGGCACCAGCTTCTCGGTCGCACGGCGTTGCTTTTCCGAGCCGCGACCGTAAGGGAGCGCTTTTCGTCCGCGACGTAAGTCCGCGTCCTCACGGACGCGGCTCTTTTCCTCCCCCCTTACCAAGGGGGGATTAAGGGGGGTCGGTTGTTAGTCGTCGGTTGTTAGCGGTGATCGCCCGCGCGGTCCTGCATCGCCCATTTACGTGCACCCCGTTATCTCGACGCTACAATTACTCAGACCACAATGTCCACTATTCACCAACACGAGGACACGCGCTTACCTCCGCCCGAGGCAGATCCCGGCAGCGCACGGCACTGTGTCGCGTGCGACTACAACCTGTTCGGCCTGGGCGACGAGCCGCGCTGCCCGGAGTGCGGCCTGATGAACATTACCGACGGGTTCCGCCGCGAGGTCTGGGCGCTGGTCGATTCCGGCAAGTGGTTTTTCTCCGGTTTTTTAAGCCCGTTTAAGAAGCGTCCGCCCGGCTGGTGGTGGGCGCTCGATCGCCCCGGCGATGTTCGGCGGTCGTTTCGATTTGCCGTCGGGCATGCTTTGATTTCAGCCGTCCTGGTATTCGGCTTTGCACTCGCGGCGGATTCGGTGTTGGTTGAAACAACGACAATTTCATTCCTCAGCTCCAGTACCAGTCAGCGGCCGACGCGAACCTTCCACGCGAACGAATCCGTAACCACGACTGGGGCATT
>JADFRO010000119.1 GCA_022561255.1 Planctomycetota bacterium
TCGGCGAGTTGCGCCGTTTGTATCCGGACGCCCGCATAGACCTGCTTACGTCGCCGGGTGCCGCGGCGCTACAGGCCCACAACCCCCACACGTCGAACGTACTCGTCGACCCGGCTTATCGATACAAAGGCCTTTCGCAGTATGTGGCGGGAAGCCTTCAACTTTTTCGCAATCGATATGACGCGGCCTTTCACACCCTAAACACGACCAACCCCAAGTGGCTTATCCGAAGCATACTCGCGCGCGTGCCGATGCGGGTCGGCCATCGCTATGACTTTCTTCCGAAAGATGATTTTTCGACGTTGTATACGACCAGCGTGCCCCACCGGGAGGATCGGCACGACGTCGAGGGCAACCTCGATCTGGTCCTTGCGGCCGGTAGCGGCGACGCTGCACTCGCCGCTGCCAAGGTGTTCTTGCGGGCCGGATTCCCCATCGCCGACGGGCCTCGGGGACTCGATCTGAGCTCGCTGGGAACCCTGGATGGCGTGGAGACAACGACGCTTTCAGCTCTTTTTGCTCGAGGCGATCCGTTCAGGGAAGATTTCGCCGACGTGGTCGAGCCGATCAACGAGCCGGCGCAGCTTGAGGGGGAGTTCTTCGACGTTCCGGTGTACGTGAACATGCTTGCTGAGCCCGATCGAAACTTCGCGGAAGACAAGACGGCAGGCGAACGCCCCCCGGGTCCACATCTTCCGGTGATCCATGATTATCTGCTGCTAAAGATGGCAGAGATGCAACTTCAAGGACGTCGCATCACTCTTGGTGGATTGTATGAGCTGCTCACCAATCTCGACGACGGGATGGGAGCGCGTCTGACGTACTTCGTGTTCGATCCGAACTTCTTCGGCCCGCCGTTGAGCGTGTTCCAGACGGCTGACGGTCGCGGCAAGGCCATCGATCTTGAGGCCCTGTTCGCCAGCTTCTTCGCGGAAGGGTTCAACGACCTAACCCCCGAAGAAATGGAACTGAAAGACGCCGAACTTCGCCAGCTTCTCCGCGACATGCTGGCGGATACGATTCCGCCGAGCTTGGAACAACTGGCGGGCAGCTTCATGAGCGAACGCTTCGCGGGGATTAACGATCTTACGAGTCAGATTCGTGACGCGCGAGCGCACCTGCCATTCGGCAGGACCGGGCCAAGCACGTTCTTCGTGGTAGCCGACGGTGATGCGTTCACGACGGGATCGACGGTGGCACCCGTCACGGTCAACGCCGAGGTCACAGCGGACGGCGTGGTGATCTCCGTCACGTATGCCCCCGACGGCAGCGGCGTCTACTACCTGACGTTCACCGAGGGTACGCACGAACACGCGATCGCCGGCCTGATGGTTCGCGAGGTGGGACGTCGATTGCACGGCCCGCACGGTCCGGTACGTGTTGACATGAACGACGTTACGCTGTTCGCAGCCGTGAACGGACTGCCGTTCATCGAGTTGGTTTCGGAGACGGGCAACTTTTACCCGGGCGTGAACATCTCGATCGTCAGCAGCGACTACGTCCTTGAGCCGACCGATCCGGTCTTGACCGACTCGATCGAGTCCACGGATACGTCCCTGACCGAGACAAGCGACCCGATCTTGATCGAGGCGGCTGAGTTCACCACCGACGGGCCCAACGAGCAGATTTTTGTGCTGGCCGACTCGATCTTCGCCGACGCGGCGGCGGTTCGCGTCGACTACGATCCGGCTACGGGGACGGCGACCTACCATCCCGGCGCTCGCCTTCTACTGCAGTTCCTGCCGGATTCTCACGAAACGGGGTTGTTCCTGCTGTTCAATGAGGAGACCGGCCGTCCAGCGGGTGACACCGACCCCGTCGAGTTCTTCGAGGTTGCGCCACCGCCGCCCGAGGACTTCGAGACGGTCTTTAACGATGAGCTCGAAACGACGACCACGGACACCGTGGCCCCGTTGGAGCCCGTGGTTGAGCCGGCTCAGCTGGTTGCTACGACCGACCCAGCGCCGACGGATTCGACGTTCGTAGCGCCGCAATGGATCATCATCTCGGCCGCAAGCGTGATCGGGCTGCCGGTATCCAAAGAGAACTTCACCTTCGTATTCGGAACGGAAGTGCCCAACGCCCGTTACAACCCCGACGGCGACCCCTACTTCGACGACATCAACGGCGATGGTGTACAAGGCGCGGACGAGCCGACTGCCCCCTTCCGTCCGACGCTGTTTGATCCGGCGGACTGGCGCTCGACGGACATCCGCACGTACTACCGGCGATCCGATAACAACGGATCGGTAACGTTCGAGGAGGTCGACTTTCAAGCAACCGTACCACGAACGCTGGACGGAACGGCGCTCGTTCCGCGTAGATTCGTCTCACGGCTGAACGCCTTCCGCTTCGCAAGGCCTAATTCGGCCATCAACCTCCTTACAGCGTTCCTGCCGCCGGAGTTTTTCGACGGAACGCACGGGCTGACGCGAGAAACGAGCGTCGACGTGTTCGGCGCGATCGCCATCATCAATCTGATGATGGACCAGGTACTCAACGTGGACGCCGACATCGACATCGACGGCGCCGGACCCCTTCCGCGCGAGCGGACTAGGGTCCAGGCTCACATTTTCATCGCCCCGGTAGGCGACCCGTTCGTACTGCTTTTGAAAGGCTTTGCAGCCCGAACGGTAATCGTTTCGCGGACGAACTAACGGAGTTTCAGTAAACCCCCTCACCTCCGATAAACATGGGCGGCCACCTGCCAAAAAGGGTGGCCGCCCTTTTTCTGCGCACCGTTCAACACTCCTGCGGAGGGCTAAAACCAAAACCCTAGACACACGTTACTCTGCGTAGTCCTCTGCGCAGTAATGAATTGGAGCTTCGCCCTCCGCCGGAGTTATTACCGGAGCTTCGCGCTCCTGCGCTTGACATCGCCAACGACTCAGATACGATAAAACACGGTATCCACTGGGTTTATCACCATTTCCGTACGAGGAGGGGGTCTATGTTTGGGGTGCTGGGGTTGGACCGCGGGGAGCTTCTAGGAACACATCGGAGCTTCGCTCTCCGCAGAAGCCGCCGCAACGCGGTTGAAATTGTCTCGGTCTTGATGGTGTTGGCACTGAGTACCGGCGGCGATGATCGCGCAGCTTGGGGGCAGATCCTCCCAGTCGTCCCGGCCTTGGAGGTATTGCCGGATCAGGCGTCAACGTACACGTTCTTCGGATACGAGGGCGGTCCGTTTGAGCCGGAAACGGCCTCGACCTGGGTTCTGGACAACTCCACGACGACGGAACTCGATTTCCAAATCTTCTCGGACCAGGCGTGGCTGCGTGTCGAACCGAACTCCGGAAGCCTGCCCGGTACACTCTTTCGTACCGCAACGGTCGACGCCGTCGCGGTAATCGACCAGGTGCAGGCGTCGGCCCTAGCGCCGGGCCTCTATAGCGTAACCGTAACGTTTGTGAATCTTACCTCGGGCGACGGCAACACAACGCGCACAGTCACGCTTCAGGTCGCACCGGCGAACTTCAGCATTTCGCCCGCGTTTGTAGCCGCCGTAACGTCTGTGAACGCACCGAACCCAGTACCCGTCGCCGTAACGTTAACCAGTAACGGCTTGGTGGACCTGAACTATCGCGTAACGTTGCAGAGCCGAAGCTGGTTCAGCGTACCGTCGTCCGGAGGCACCGTGCCGGGCGGTGGCAGCGACACGTTCTTGGTCTCGTTCAACTCCGCCGGCTTGCCGTCGGGAGCCTATAGTTCAACGATCACGGTGGAGAATCTTACGAACGGAGCCGGCACGCGTGATCTGCCGGTCGAGCTGATCGTCTACCCGTCGAGTTCCGCAGCGATATCCGTTCTTCCCGACGCGGACATCGAGGTGCGCGGCCCGGTCGGCGGCATCCCGGAGGTGATTCAGGCGTCTACCCTGGTCAACGGGAGCGATCGCCACGTGTCTTGGACCGCTGTGTCCGATCAACCGTGGGTTTCGATCACGCCTTCAGCCGGTGCTCTCTCAGCGACCGACGGAGCTAATCTGGGCCCGGACGAGCAGAATGTTGAGCTGCGACTCAATATCGCCCGCAATGAACTGGCTGCGGGTTCTCACATTGCGGTGGTCACATTCAGCGACCTGACGATCAACCCTTTCACGGGCGTAATCACCTCGATCGCGTTCGGAACACGTATCGTTCGCGTGCTGGCCGACCCCGTCTTGAGGCTGGACACACCGCTTGAGGGCGGGCACGTGACGATCTTGCCGCCGGGTGACACGGTCGTCGGGGGCTCTACGGGGGCGGTGCTATTTCGGTTCGGCGAGGTGGTGACGCTGACGGCGGTTGCGGACGATGGGTTCGAGTTCACCGGTTGGGTGACGGACTTCGAGATCGAGGAGGAGCTCGAAAACCCCCTCGTCGTCACCATGGACGCCTCACACAACATCGGAGCGGTGTTCGCACCGATCCAACGCACCCTGACGCTCAGCACGAGCGGGTCTGGAACGGGGACTGCAGTGGCTTCGCCAGCCGGTGTGTTCATCGACAATTCGGTGGTTTCCCGGTACAATCACGGCACAGTGATTGAGCTGTCGGCGGTCGCGGACGCCGGGTCGGTCTTTCTCGGATGGGCTGGGAATGTTCCGGCGGGGTCGGAGCTTACCAACCCCCTCACCGTACCGATGGACCGTGACCGTACGATCACTGCACGCTTGGAAGAAGGCGTGACTTTGAGCCTGACGATTACGGGCGACGGCGAAGTGTCGGTCGACCCGGATCTTGATGTGTACGAGTTGGGTACGACGGTGACGCTCACCGCGACGCCCATCGGGTCGGCGAGCTTCATCGCTTGGAGTGGCGACAGAACCAGCACCGCTGAGACGCTGGCGATCACGCTAACCGATAGCGTGTCGATCGTTGCGGCGTTCGGAGTAGCCGAGCCAGGTTCAGAGCCGGAGCCCGGTCAGAACGTCAACGGCGACCCGACGACGGCGACGCTGGTGGTAAACGTCGACGGAGATGGAGTCGTAACACCCTCGGGCGGAACGTTCGCGATTGGAGCCAAAGTTACGCTGATCGCAACGCCGGGGATTGGCGAATCGTTTGTCCGGTGGGATGGAGACGCCGACGGCGATGGGCTGACGACACTGGTGACGATGGATGGGGACCGAACGGTCCTGGCAGTGTTCACCGGCGCGGATCAACCCGCGGGCCAACCGAACCCTAATGCACCCCTTGGACCGAACCAGTTGTGCGGAGCGATGGGGTCGTTGGGGTTGGTGGGTCTGTTTGCGGGTTGCGTTATGTTGTCGTGCACGCGAATCGGACGGCGTGGAGCTTCGCTCTCCGAAGGAGCGTAGGTCGGCGACAACCGGGAGGAAGCGACCTAAGCACGTCTCGTGCGCGGGATGCCGCAAGATCGGGACCGCTCCACGAGCGGAGCCCCGCTCTTCGCAGGAGTCTCGTTCGCGATGGCTGGGAAGGCGGTCCGTCGCGGAGCCCGAGCGCTCTGATTCCCGGTCGATTTGGCGGTACCCTTGGAATACTGAGCTTTTCAGCGTCAAGTAAGGATCAATGAACGTGTCCGTACGTCTGGACATCATGACGATGAACCCGCCCGGGTTTGCGCAAGCGTCGGTCGCGATCGCGGGAGCGCGCGCCGGATACGCGGGCATGCTCTGTCTCGAACATTGCGAGATTGGCGACGCACGCCGCGTGATCGATCAAGCCGTTGCAGCGGGGGTGAGCTTCGGCGTCACCGTCGAGCACGACGACCAAATGGTTGAAGTCGCCGTCCGCGATGCTGTCGGTCGCGGGCTGAAACGGGTTCTGCTCTGCAACCCCGTGCGCGCGAAGCTCGAACACGACGTCGCGTCGTGGCGATCAACCGGCGTGGACGTTCTCGTCGAGGTGCGTTCACTGGAGGACGCCTTGCTTGCCCAACGATGCGGAGCGGACGCGATCGTCGTCAAGGGGAGTGAGGCCGGCGGGCGGATCAGCGAAGAAACATCTTTCATTCTACTTCAACGTGTGTCGCAACGTGTCACGATTCCGATTTGGGTGCGCGGAGGCATTGGCATCCACACAGCCGCGGCATGTCTTGCCGCGGGCGCTGCGGGCGTCGTGCTCGATTGGCAGCTCGCGCTTTGCGTCGAATCGGAGCTACCGCCCGACGTTCGTCAGCGCGTTGCCCGGATGGACGGAAGCGAAACGGCCGTCCTTGGCGGAGACGGGCTCGAGCGGTATCGCGCCTACGTGCGACCCGGCGAAAAAGCCTTCGCCACCCTCAACGAACTGCAGCATGCACGCTCGCCGGCATCACCTTCGCAGGAATCTCGCGATTCAGCGTGGCGTGAGGCTGTCGAAACGCGGATTCGCGGCGCGGGGGGAGTCGAGCGACTTTTGCTGATCGGGCAGGACGCGGCCTTCGCATCGCCGCTCGCGAAGGAATACTCGACCGTCAAGGGCATCGCCGATGCGTTGCGCCGTTCGGCCGCGACTCACTGCCGACTCGCCTCCGAGGATCGCGTGCTTAGACCCGGCGGCCCGCTGGCCGAATCCCACGGGACGCGCTACCCCATCGTTCAGGGGCCGATGACCCGCGTGAGTGACACCGCAGATTTCGCCGACGCGGTAGCGAAGGGCGGCGGGCTCCCGTTTCTGGCTTTGGCACTGTTGCGTGGCCCTCAGGTCGCAACGCTTCTGGAAGAAACCAAGAGACGACTGGGAGCGCGTCCGTGGGGCGTGGGCATCCTGGGCTTTGTCCCACGAGAGCTACGGGAAGAACAGCTCGCCGAAGTGCGCAAATATCCGCCACCCTACGCGATCATCGCGGGCGGTCGGCCTGACCAGTCCGCGGCGCTGGAGCGTGAAGGCATCCGTAGCTACTTGCACGTGCCTTCCCCCGCGTTGCTGAAGATGTTCCTGGAGCAAGGCGCCACACGCGTGATCTTCGAGGGTCGTGAATGCGGCGGGCACGTCGGTCCTCGGACGAGCTTTGTACTCTGGAACTCGATGATCCGCGTCATGCTCGAACACCTGTCGAGCTCGGGTGCGAACGGTGGCGATCTACACGTCCTGTTTGCAGGCGGCATTCACGATGCTCTGTCCGCTTCGATGGTGGCGGCGATGGCTGCCCCCCTTTCGGCCCGCGGCGTACGCGTCGGCGTACTGCTGGGGACTTCGTATTTGTTCACCGAGGAGGCCGTGGCGTCAGGGGCCGTCGTCAAGGAATTCCAAAATCAAGCCGTTGCGTGCGATGGAACGATCCTTCTGGAGACCGGCGTTGGGCACGCAACGCGATGCGCGGACACCTCGTTCGGACGCCAGTTCGCCGAAGAAAAACGTCGTTTGATTCAGGAAGGTCGCTCTACCGACGAGATTCGCCTCGCGCTGGAGACACTGAATCTCGGACGATTGCGGATCGCCTCGAAAGGCATAACGCGGGACGAAGATTTCGCAACGGGTAAGGGCACGTCGAAGTTTCGCGAGGTCGAGACAGAGGCGCAGCGCCGCGACGGCTTGTACATGATCGGTCAGGTGGCGGCGCTGCGGGATCGCGTCTTAACGATTGAAGACTTGCACAAGGAAGTCAGCCAGGGCGGCGTAGACCGCCTCTTGGCCTTTTCGCCGTCAGTGGTTTCGTTGCGCGATACGCGCGGACCCAGCGACGTGGCGATCGTCGGCATGTCGTGCCTGTTCCCCAAAGCCGGTGACCTGCAGCAGTTCTGGAGCAACATCGTCAACGGCGTCAACGGCATTACAGAGGTTCCGGCCGACCGGTGGGACTGGAAGCTGTATTTCGACGGCGACCGTACCGCGCGCGACAAGATCTACTCGAAATGGGGCGGGTTTCTCGACGACGTTGCGTTCGATCCCACAATCTTCGGCATGCCGCCCAACACGATGCCATCGATCGAGCCGCTGCACCTGCTCGTACTTGAGGCTGTGCGCCACGCGCTGGACGACTCGGGTTACGGGGACCGCCCCTTCGACCGACAGCGCACGTCCGTCGTTCTCGGCGCCGGGGGCGGTGTGGCGGACTTGGGGTTGGGGTATGGGTTCAGGGCCTTGCTCCCCTACTTCCTGACGCAAGCCGGCGGTACCGCTGACGAGGCGTACGCGATCATCGAAAAGCTGGCTGATTCGCTACCGGAATGGACGGAAGATTCGTTCGCGGGCTTGCTGATGAACGTAGCTGCGGGGCGAATCGCCAACCGGTTCGATCCGGG
>JADFRO010000120.1 GCA_022561255.1 Planctomycetota bacterium
CCTGACCGGACCTCGCGTGCCGCGCAACGACAGAGGAGACCGTCTCGCCCGAGTGCCGTCGTCGCTGCCGAGCGGCGTATGCCGTGCCAGCCTGCTCTGCGCCGCTGTGCTTTGACACCGCCCAAAGTTTGTGTCAGGACGCACCGCACGGTGAAGCGCCTACGGCGCTTGTCGGCGGAGTGCGTTGAAGGTAGCCTTACGCTACGCTGGCGCCGACGGCCTGGATCAAGCCACGGTTTGAAACGAGAACCCTGTGATACTTGAAGGATGCGATTTCATGCGCTTCGTTAGATTAGCGTTTTTTGTTGCTTGTATTGCGAGCCTGGTCGTAGACAGCGCGCCCGCGCAGGTGCCCACGTTTTCGGTTGAGGCAACGGCCGTGAATGATGTCCCGATTGTGGGCGGTAGGACCAGTCGGCTGATCGTCGCGCCGGGGGATGTCCTTACGGTCAAGATCTATCTGCGAGACTGGTCGCCCAACGGCGAGCTGTTGCGGTCGTATCAGGCGACGTTGGATGGCTCGACGTTTAGCAGCGGCGCCGCCGGCAGTATTCATCCGCCGCAGTTCGGCACGATGGACTTCAAGGACGACACGGCGTTCATCGATGAAAAGGCAGACGATTACGTGCACAAGGGGCTGCACACGATCCCGGTTGTCGCAGCGCGTCCGGACTACCGGTGGATCAGCGTATTGTTCGCGGGCGACGAAGCACACGCTGCCAAGCAAGACGGCCGAAAATATTCGTGCGGCACGATGCAGCTAAACGTCTCCGACGACGCCCGCGGAACCTTTACCATTTCGCTCTTCAAGGACCGCGAGGTTTCGATGCTCCTGGACCCGGATAGCAAGACCATCGAACCACTCGAGGTGGAACCCCTTATCGTCGACGTGGCGGAGTCGACTCACTGGGCGCGCATTCGCTCGAGCGAGCCGCCGAGTGGCGCAATCGACGCGCGTTGCGAGGCTGAAAATTATCGCTCTTCAAGCAACGCCCCGTGGCAATCGATTCAGCTAAGATCCAGTGGCGATGGGAGCGAAGTCAAGGCGTCGGACTTCACGATCGCCGACGGAACGACCGATCCACCACGAATCAAACGTCTTACGGCGGAAGGATCAACGGTCACGGTCGCGCTGGATCGCCCGATTCGCGCCGGGGCGTGGACCACCATCACCCATACCTCCAGCAACACGAACACACGAATCGGGTTTCTCCCTGGAGACGTTAACAACGACGGACGCAGCAACACGCGCGATGTCCTGGCGCTGATCGATAGTCTAAATGGGACGCACGTGCAACCGGATTACCAGACGGACATCAACCGCGACGGGGTCGTCGGGGGGGGGGATCTGGCGCGGCTGATCGATCTGCTGGCGAGCGAATCGACGAGGGAGCGGCGCCTTCCCAACAATTAGTCCCGGAGTCCGACCCAGGAGCGGCACGAATCCGCATCGTGCCTACGGGCATACGGAGGGGCAGGTGAAGGGAAACTCTTTGACGGCGTCGACGGATGACGTCAGGTCGATCACGTTGACCCTGTTGCCGATCGCACACGGGGACATGTTCGTACCTTCGACCGTCGTTTCTCCGACGTAGAGATCTTTGACGCCGTTGATAACGTTCGTGATGTCAATCGAGTTGGCGAAGCCATCGCCGTTGGTATCGCCCCAGACCCAAGTAACCACCTCGGTTCCGGCAGACTCGCGTATGACCGAGACAAAATCGCACGTCGCGTGAACGCGATACGTTGACCCCGGCCGAATCGTCTCTTCGTGAACCCCAACAGTGCCCCAGTCAGCCGCGGTCAAGAAGATCGGAGTAGATCCCAAGCGACCACTCTCGCAGGTTCCCACGCATGCGCCGCCGCTGCAATCCATGAAATCCGTGCACGGATCGCCGTCGTGGATCCCGCCGGAGCACGCCATCGGGCACGCGGCCGCACCGTTGCAGATCATTCCGTCGTTGAACCCGCCGCTGCAACGTTTTTGCACGAACTGCGAGACGCACGCTATTTGGGAGTCGTTGCAATCCCCGACAACCTTGAGAGCCATTTTGATGTTCCCGAGATCGGGCGCCTGGACGGTCATGTATCTGGCTCCGGATACGGTTACGACTGGTGCGGGACATCCGCCGCACGTCTGAGTCTGTTCGTCGCAGAGCGACGCATCGGGACAAGGGTTTCCGTTGTCCCCGAGGCATTCGTGATCAAATGTGCATCCGGATGGAGCCACGTTCGGGTCGACATTGGGATTACAAGCCACCGCCTCGCAGAAAGTTCCACCGGTACAGACTGAATCGTCGGGTTCGTGATGGCAGACGGTGGCGAGCGTGGGCGGCGGACCGGGAAGGATGACCTGCTCACATGAGTCGATCGTGCAGGCCAACCCGTCGCTGCAATCGATCGGCGCGTTGACGCATACTCCGGCCTCGACATCGCAGCTGTCGTCGGTACACAGCGTGCGGTCGTCGCAGTCGCTGTCCTTCAAACAGCCGGCGCACCGATCGAGCTCTTCATTGCACTCCAGTCCCGGGCACGGATCTTCCGTACCGCTGCATACACCGTTTGAGCACGTATCGTTCTTGCCGTTGCAAAATAGTCCGTCATCGCAAGGAACGGCTTCGTTGAACACCTCGCAGGTTCCGGCGCAACCGGGCGTGGTACACGAGCATGAGTCGTCGGTACAGATGTTATCGTCATCGCATTCCGCATCGCTTTCACACGTAATAGCTACTGCGAAGGGCGCTCCGATCGATTTGGTCACGTTGCTGGTAACCTCACCGACAGGACGTGGAGCTGCGCTGGTCACGGCGGTCAGACTTGACCCACCCGCGCACTCAAGGATCTCGATTTCCGATCCGCCACCGGCGGCACTTAGTACGTCGAACTTGAACCGCGTTACGAAAAGGCCCGCCGGTGTTGCACAGGCGGCGGGGGCGGGTAGACCGTTGCACTTGGGCTGAGAAATCGCCACGTAGCCCGCGTCGCCGTCGTTATCGGGTACGGCGGGTGGGGGTAGGCACGGGTAGTTGAGACCGTCACCTGCCGTGCAGTCCGCCAGAAAACCGGAAAACGCCCAGTTGTGCTGGTCCGCCGGACAAACAAAACACTCGTCGTTGCTTTCGCAGGGGTCGTCGGGATTCTGGTCGAACGCGGTTGACTCTCTTAGACCAAGGTTCTCGGGGTTCCATCCGAGGATCGCCGTGAGGCCAACGACGGGATGCTCGTCGACGGCGCATTCCGTCGAGGTCGTAAGATTGCATCCGTCGGCCACCGCGTACAGGTCGACGCTGACGGTCGACCCGACGGGAACCGGCGCCGTGGGACCATTACGCCACTCCAACCGAACACATCGGTAGGGATCGTCGGACGATGGCGGATTGTCCGCGCACACCTCGTTCTGACAGACCGACGAGGCTGTGCAGGGATCATCGTCGGCGCAGGCGGCGCCGTTGTTGATCGAAAACGTCGAGCAAACATCGTCGAAGTCATCGCACTGTCCCTGCCGGCAGGCGGTGTCCAGGTGACTGCAGTCGATGGTGATGCCGGGAACGCACCCCGCGGCGTCCGCCATACCGTCGGAAGGATTGCACACCTCTTCGCCGTCACAGAAGGATCCGTTGGAACACGCGGCGCTGTTCGGCGCGTTGACGACGACGTCGTTAAGTTCGTCGCAGTTATCGTCGGTGCAGGAGAACCCGTCGTCCAGCGTCGGCGGAGGCCCGTCGAAACAGCAACCCGCACCGGTTATATCATCACAAACGCCAACTTGGTCAACACAAACCTCCGCCCCGTCGCAGAAGAGCCCGTTGCTGCAGCCCGCGTTGGAGTGAGGAAACGTACAGGCGTTAAACAGGCAGAGATTCTGCGTGCACCAGTTCACATCGTCGCAGTCGCTATGGACCAAGCATTCGACGCACCGAGCGAGCGAGTCGCTACAGAACGTGGACGCCCCGGTGCACGTGAAACCCGACGGGCAATCGGAATCGTCCGCACATGGGTCACCCACGCCTTCAGCGCTCTGGCATCTCCTGCAGACCACGGGATCGGCGTCCACGCAGGTATGATCGCTTGATTGGCAGATCTCCGCGCCATCACAGAACGAGTTGTTGTCACAATCGGCGTGACTTTCGCACTCGACGCACTGCAGGAAGATTTCACTGCACATCTGCGGCAGCGGGCACTGAACGGGGTCGCCGGATTGACAAGTGTTCGTGGTCAGGTCGCACGTTTCCGAGCCGTTGCAGAACATACCATCGAGGCAATGCAAGTTGCTCGTACACTCGACGCAGGTTCCGGAGCTGAGATCGCACACCGTGTTGGGCTCCACGGTACACGCCGCGCCCGATTCACATTCCACGCACGCGTTGAGCGATTCACTGCAGAAGTCGTCACCCGGACACGACGGCGGCTGAACCAGAATGCTACAGTCGGTTCCTGGATTGCTGCCGCCACTGCAAACGCCGCCGTCACAAACACCGCCGTCGAGACAGGCGAACTCACAGAGATCGCGAGACTCACTGCACTCCTCGTCGCCGTTGCAAAAGAGCCCGTCCGAACAGCTTCTTACGTTATGAACGCAGAACCCCGAAGGGCCGGGATTGATGCAGGTGTCGATCGTGCAGAAGAACGCATCAGCGCACTCGTCGTTGTTGGCACACTGCGCGGACGCCGACGCAGACAGGCTGCCCATCAGACCGAGCACACCCAGAAGGACAACGCGCGCTTGCAGACTCGCGCCAATCGAAGCTGCACAACGCCTCTGCACCGAAAATTTGCACAGCATCCCGTTACCCCTCACCGCTGGCAATTCGCAGGCTGTATGCCACGGGCACCCCACCTCGACCGAGCGTTCCAAACTGCAGAGCGGCGCCTGCGCCCCCGTCTATGTCGCTAACTGAAATGTGCGGGGACGGCCTGAACCCTCGTGTGGACGCGACTTCTCCCTCCGACCACGCCCTCACTGTACCAGAATCGCCCTGTGAGAACAAACGGCAGCACCGCCTTTTCGCCGCGCTCGCTGGGCGACCAAGTGTAGGCCACGCCTCGCCGCAGATCCAGTAGGCGTCCAAAAGGGGCTTCTTATCCAGCCTGACTCTACACGATTGGCACTGGATGTACGGACCCGACCGCCGCTTGAGACTTGGAAGCACTTTTCGGACGTCTCAGCCGCTGCGATTGGAGTCTGGATCGGCGGCCGGGCCACGCGTGGAAACGCCCGGGTTAAACGACGCACCCGGATTACGGCACCAAAAACCATGCGGGGCCATCGGAGGGCGAGGAACGTCTCCCCACCCTTGAATTTCAGCGTTATCTTAGCTAAGATGGTCGCGTGGATTAGGTGCGTTTCGCAGCGCCAGAGCCGTGCTCGTTTCGCCGAGGTCCGGCGGGGAACCGCGCCGCTGCGCCCGGGGTAGGAGTGGAAAGAATGAATCGATCGCGGAACGCAGCCTACTTGGCGCTTCTGCTCATGAGCTTGACGGCTGCGACCGCTCCAGGCGCCACCGTGGACTTCGAGTCGGTGCCCCTCCCCCACGTTTTCGGAATAGCCCAAGGGAATGACCCCGGCGATCTTGTACTGACGCAAGACCGCATCGAAATGCGATTAGCGGAACTCGTCGTCGGATCGCGACGCGACTTCATCGAGGCGGAGATCGGCGGAGCTTTTGATGTCGATTTTGCAACCACACCCTTGTCACTCGACGCCATCGGCGTGGTCTTCGATTTCTCCAACGTGGGATTCGACGTGACGCAGGTGACGTTCGAGTATCTAGACCTCGGCGGATTCAGCAACTTCGCCGTTAACGGGCACACGCTTTTTGAGTTGTTGCGTCTCGACGGTATCCCGACCGATGTCGCACCGGGCGTCGAAGCGATCGTTGACGACGACCTGATCACCCTGACCGGCGCCATTACAAGCTTTCTTGTCGGCGGCCAGGAGCTGGGCATCGATAACGTCACGGCCGTTCCCGAGCCGGCGACACTTGCATTTCTAAGCATCGGTGGTATCTACCTGCTCACCAGCCGCCGACGGCGGCCAAGAACGTAAGACAGAAACTCGGAGTACCGCTCGATGCAACGAATCACAGTGGGTTTCACGGGATGCGCGCTGCTCGCAGCCGTCGGCTGTTCGTATGTGGCAGGCCGACGGTTCGACGCTGAAGTCCGTAACAAACCCGCTCCCGATTTTGTGCTGTCCGCACTGGACGGAACGAAGGTCCGACTCAGCGAACAAAAAGGCAAGCCGGTGGTGCTGGCGTTCTTCGCGTATGGCTGACCGCCCTGCGCTGCGGAGGCTCCGCATCTCAGTCATCTATCAGAGAAATACCTCAACGACGGGCTCGTCGTGCTGGCGATCAACTCGTGGGATGAGGATCGCGAGACGCTCATACAGTTTGCAACCAAAGAGAAACTCAAACACCGAATCCTCCTTGACGGAAGCGAAACCGCCGAAAAGTACGGGCTGGGTAGGAACATACCCGTGGTTCTGTGGATTGATCGCGCAGGCATCGTTGTCGATACCGAGTGGGGATTCGGCGGAGCGGCCACGTTGGAGCGGAAGACCAAGAAGCTGCTATCCGGCGCAAGCTAGCGGCTTTTCTACAAAGGTCGTTCGACTTTTTTTCTCCCCTCCTTACCAAGGAGGGGTCGGGGGAGGTTGTTAACTGGCGTGACAGACCCCCCTGTAGTCCCCCCTTGGTAAGGGGGGACGAAAACGGCTCGAACCGGGAGCGGAAGACAAGAGTCGGACAATCCTTCGCGGCACGAAACTAGCGACTGCGTAAGGCCGCCGATGATCACCGGTGACTCCCGCCGTCAGACGTAGTAGGTGATCTCAAGCGGATTGCCGTCGGGATCGTTGAAGTAAATCGACCGTGAAATGTCGTGGTCGATGGGGCCGGTGAAGTCCACGCCTTTGCTCGATAGGTGCTTCTGCGCCTGCGCAAACCCTTCCTTGTTGGTGCCCCATGCGACGCGTCGCCAGCGGATCGGCGGCTGCGAATCGTCGTCGGCGTTGTCGGGCCCGTCGCGCTTCGCCTTGAAGATCGCCAGCATGGTACCGCCCAGGCCGATCATCTTGGGGTTCGGCGGCGGTAAGTCGTGGATCAACTTCAAACCGAGTACCTGGCCATACCAACGAACAGCCGCGTCGACGTCGCGCGCGTAAAGCTCTACGTGGTCGATGTGATCGGGAGAAAATGTCATACTACGCGTACTCTGGCGTGCCGCATGCACATCAGCGTTCCCGCGGTAAGGACGAGCAACATCATGGCCACCATGCCCCATTGGGAGACGGCGGGAATCGTCACTTGGCAGCCGGAGGGACTGGTGCTTGCGCACGGTGTCCCAAACTCCAGCGGCGTTCCGTCCAGATCTAGGCAGGATGTGATATTTGTTGCACCGCATACGCCGGAAGAAAGGCAACACGCGGTTTCTTCAACGAAACACGACGAATTGTCATCCTCGCTGTAGGACACCAGCGTGAGCGCACCGTCGTACTCAACGTCAATGACCCACGTCCTGAAGCATCCGCAACCGTCGAAGCAGTTGTAGCCATCCCGAAATGTGTAACGGTACGTTTCGCCGAGCTCTTCGACGGAAATCCGGTCGGGAAAGCCGGTCGACCAGCCGGGCTCCGCATACAAGACTTCGGGCAATGTCTCGTACACAGTCGCGAGAACCCGTGCATTGAGATTGTCGCAGAACGTCAGCACGTGGATTTCAAGGCTTGCGGAAAGCACGCGATCTTCGACGACCTGATAAAAAGTGTTCATATCCTCGTAGCCCACCCAGGGGTCAGGCGGCTCCAGCCGGACGATCAACTGATCAAAGGCGTAGTCCGGTCCGTCGACCACATCCGTCAGCACTGGATAGGTGTCGCGGATGTGTTGTAGATCGCGGACAACGCGATCGTACACTTCGTCCGGTGCGCGAAGCTCACCGGAGACATGCATCGCTAGTTGTTCGGCCTGGGGTCAATGCCATTCTTAGTTGAAATTGCGAACGGCTCCTCGGGTTCATGCCACCTGTTCGAGGCAGCCCTTCAAATGCGTTTGCAGCGCGGTTCGCAAGCGGACCAGGTGCTTGTGGCCACACACCTTGTGTAGCCGTGGCTCGATGTCCAAGA
>JADFRO010000121.1 GCA_022561255.1 Planctomycetota bacterium
GGATCGTTCGACTTTTTTCTCCCCTCCTTAGCGGGGAGGGGTCGGGGCGAGGTCTTTGACTGACGCAGTAGACCCCCCTGTGGTCCCCCCTTGGCAAGGGGGGACGAAAATGAGACAACCCTTCTGTGTTGGGCACTCTGTGTTGGGCACTAGAAGCAGGAGATAGTCGCGCCTCTCGTTTCGCATACCATGCTCGCATGCCTGCGATTCGTGACGATGCTGTCGTACTCGGGCGGCTTGATTACTCGGAAACATCTCAGATTCTCGTGCTCTTCACCCGGGCACACGGTAAGGTCCGCGCCATTGCCAAGGGGATCAAACGCGGAACAAAAACGCGCTTCGCATCCGGGGTCGACATGCTCGACGTCGGGCATGCCGTGCTGAGCAGTCGGCGTGAACGAAGCGAGGCGCTGGCGATACTGACGGAGTGGAAACAGAGTCGAAGCTTTTCCGGCTTACGCGAGAAGCTCTTTCGCATTCGCGGCGCCCAGTACGTTGGAGAGATCACCTCGGGCCTGACGGAGGAGTGGGATCCGCATGAGCAACTGTATGACGCCCTGGTCGACGCGCTCGGCCATCTCTCGGAAGCGTCGTCGGCGGTCGCCTCCGTTGTGTCGTACCAAATGGCGTTGCTCAAAGCCATCGGAGCGCTTCCCCGTTTCGACGCGTGCGTACTTTGCGGCGGCACGGACGCGTTGACGTATTTCTCGTCGTTTGAGGGTGGACTGATCTGCCGTAACTGCGAGAGTGGGCAGGTCGAAAAGCGGGAGGTCGGACCGATGACGCTAGCGGCGTTGCGCGGTTCTCCGGTCGCCGGTTCGCCGTCGGGGGCGTTTTCGGCGCTGAACTATCACCTGGCCCACCTGATGGGGCGCGAGCCGAAACTGGCGGATGAAGTGGTAGCTCGGGTCGCGCAGCGTCGCATCGAATAAGACATCTTTCGCAAACCAGTACCCGAGTCGTCGCACATCGAGTCACGTCGAACGTGGGGAGACCGCGCGGGCGAGCTGCGCTCCGCAGGAGAGCCCGCGGCTCGGGTGCAGAAACCCAAAAGGGTCTTGCCAGAAACACGCTGCATGGCGTCGAATCTCATTGGGGGTTCTCCCGATAGCCCGATAACGCAAACGAGGCGTTGGATCCTCGGAGCGCGCAACGTGGGCGCAGATACGGCTGCGGCGTGGATTGGTCGACATATCTAGAGGTCAATCGTTCGGGGGGGCCGCGTGGGTGCCGCGTCTGCGCTCGAGTTGCACCGATGTTCAGTAAAGAGGTGTTGGCCAACCCGGACGCGGCGTATCCGCACTGCCATTGCGCAACGATTGTGCAGCTTTCGTGCGGTGACCTTCTCGTGGCTTGGTACGCCTACCCGCAGGAGGAAACGCGTGGCGGGGTGTTGATGCTCGCGCGGAAACGGGCGAACGGAGCGACGTTCGACAGGCCGCGCCGCATCCTGGCGGAGATGAATGGTTCGTTGGGCAACCCGTAGGCGCTGCTTCGTTTCGTCATGATTGACGGTTTACTGCAGCGAGTTATGATCGGTTTCACACGAGCGAGCACCTGAACCGCTTTTACTTAAGGACATTTCGATGGCATCGACGCGATGGGTTTATTTCTTCGGCAACGGCAAGGCGGACGGACTGGGACATCAAAAAGAGTTGCTGGGCGGTAAGGGTGCGGGGTTGGCGGAGATGACCCGCATCGGTCTGCCCGTTCCCGCCGGGTTCACGATTACCACCGAAGCGTGCGAAGCGTTTAACCGTCGCGACGGCAAGTGGCCGACCGGTCTGGAAAAACAGGTCCGTCAGATGATCGCCAAGCTGGAGCGGAGCTGCAAGAAAAAGTTCGGCGACGCCAAGAATCCGCTACTCGTTTCGGTTCGATCCGGAGCGGCGAAATCGATGCCGGGGATGATGGAGACGATCCTGAACCTGGGCGTCAACGATCAGTCGGTTGAGGGGCTGGCTGAGGCGTCGTCGAGTCGGCGCTTTGCGCTGGATGCTTATCGCCGACTCATCATGATGTACGGCGCGACGGCCAAGGGGATCGACCGGGAGTTGTTCGAGTCAACCTTCGAGCGACTCAAGGAGACGCGAACGCGGACCAGGCTTGGGCGGCCGGCCGGTGCCAAGGTCGTCGATACGGACGTCGACGCGGCCGAACTGGAGGAGCTCGTCGGGGAGTTCAAAGACATCTACCGTGAGCATTGCGGTCAGCCGTTCCCGCAGGATCCGTTTCAGCAGTTACAAGGGGCCATCGACGCGGTGTTTGGAAGCTGGATGGCAGACAAAGCGATCACCTACCGGCACGTCGAGAACATCACGGGGCTTGCGGGTACAGCCGTCAACGTCTGCCAGATGGTTTTCGGCAACATGGGCGACGATTGCGGAACCGGTGTTTGTTTCACGCGCGATCCGAGCACGGGGGAAAGCGTGTATTACGGCGACCTGCTGATCAACGCTCAGGGCGAAGACGTGGTGGCCGGCGTACGCACGCCGATCAAACTGGGCGAGTTGAGGACGTTGATGCCCAACGTCTACGAACAGCTCGAAGCCGTTCGCGTGATCCTCGAAGTTCATTACAAAGAGATGCAGGACTTGGAGTTTACGTTCGAGCGAAATCAGCTCTACATGTTGCAATGTCGCAATGGCAAGCGATCGCCACAGGCGGCGTTCCGGATTGCGGTTGAGCAGGCGACCAAAGGTCTGATGACCAAGGCCGGGGCGAACCGCCTTGTGCGCAAGAAACTCCTCCCCAAAAAATACGCGATAGCCGCTACGAAACCGATCATTACCAAGGACGAGGCGATCGAACGGATCACCGCGGCGGACATCGAGCGGTTGTTCTATCCGGTTCTTGATCCCAACGTATCAGCCTCGCAGCTTTCGCTGAAGCTCATGGGCGAGGGGATCGGGGCTGTCCCCGGCGCGGCCTGCGGGGAGATCGCCTTTACCGCCAAACAGGCGGAGGTGCGGGGCGAGGCGGGGGCCAATGTGATCCTGGTTCGCAAGGAGACGTCACCGGAAGACGTCGGCGGGATGTACGCAGCCGTTGGCGTTCTGACGGCTACCGGTGGAAAGACCTCGCACGCTGCGGTGGTGGCGCGCGGATGGGGCAAATGTTGCATCGTGGGATGTGAAGCGCTTTCGATCGATTACGACGCAAAAACGATGACGCTCGGCGACAGGACGCTGAGTGAAGGGGATTCGATCACGCTGGACGGAGGTACGGGACGAATTTTCGACGGGGCGATCGAGCTGGTTCCTCCCCAAGCCCCACCGGAGTACGAGACGCTTTTGGGATGGTGCGACAAGCGCCGGCGGATGCGCGTTCGAGCGAATGCGGACACACCGGCCGACGCGACGAAAGCCCGGGAGCTGGGGGCGGAAGGTATCGGCCTGTGTCGAACGGAGCACATGTTCTTCGATCCGTCGCAACCGCAGCGAATGAACGCTATGCGAGAGATGATTCTCGCGCGCGACGAGGAGGCTCGCCGGTCAGCGTTGAAGAAGCTGCTGCCGTATCAGCAGGGCGACTTCGAGGGAATCTTTGCGGCGATGGCTGGTCTTCCCGTAACGATTCGCCTGCTGGACCCGCCGCTGCATGAGTTTCTGCCACAGCGCGACAACGAAGCCGGTGTGCAAGCTGTTGTGGATGAACTCAACGGCGCGATTGACGAAGAGCTTGCCGATGCGTCGCCGAGTGAGGCGGAAGTGCTGGCGGCGAGGCGGGTCACCGTCGCGGACATTCACCGCCGGGTGGAACAGTTGCACGAATCCAACCCCATGCTCGGCCACAGAGGGTGCAGATTGTCGCTCACCTATCCGGAAATCCTCGAGATGCAGGTGTCGGCGATCATCGGAGCGGCGCTTCGGTGCGTCGACAAGGGCATCAAGGTACTGCCGGAGATCATGATCCCGCTTACCATCGATCCCAAGGAGCTGTCCTTACTCACCGAGCGAACGCGCGAAGTCGCGGACGAGTTGATCCAGGCGCACGGTGGAAAGCTCCACTACCTCGTCGGCACGATGATCGAGACGCCTCGTGCGGCGCTGCTTGCGAAATCGATGGCCCAGCCCGCGGAGTTCTTCAGCTTCGGCACGAACGATCTTACGCAGTTGACCATGGGCCTATCGCGTGACGACGCGGGACGGTTTCTGCCCGACTACGTGGACGAGGCGAAGGCCGGTGTGTTCAGCGACGATCCCTTCCAATCGCTCGACCTCCCGGGCGTCGGATTTCTGGTTCGCATGGGTTGCGAACAGGGTCGCATCGGCAGAGCGAACATCAAGCTGGGCATCTGCGGCGAGCATGGCGGCGATCCGCAGTCGATTCGGTTCTGCGAAGAGGTCGGGTTGGCCTACGTTTCGTGCAGTCCCTACCGCGTCCCCGTCGCCCGCTTGGCGGCAGCCCAGGCGACGATCGCCTGCGGCGGCGATTCAACAAAGCGCGGTCGAACCTCCACGTCGAAGCGTAAACCTTCCGGCGGAGCGCGGAGCGCGAAACCTCGTAGTGCGGCAACGAGCCGACGTGGGAAAGGCGCCAAGTCGTCTCGACCCGCCAAACGCAAGGCGGGCGCGAAAAAGAGCGGCGGCAGCCGTAGCGTGACGCGCGTGAAATCGAAGTCGCGGCGTGTCGTTACGACGTCAGCCCGCTCGATTCTGCCCAAGCGGACACGGCGACCGGCGCTCGTCGAGGCGTAGGGCACGCTCTTCCCATGCTCGATCGAGATCGCATACCCGATCCAGTGCTCCGTCACACGTCATTCGATGGGTTAGCCTGAACAGAGCCGCGACCGTGAGGGAGCGGACGATTGGCGAGAACCACAGGAGGGCGGGGTCGCTCCCTTACGGGAGCTTCGCTCTCCGCAGGAGCTTCGCTCTCCGCAGGAGCGGCTCGGAAAGACCCGCCAAGCGACACGTGACGGAACACTAGGTTTTGTGTGAAAACCGCTGAAACAAACGGCGGACCGGTCTGAAGTGCGTGCGAGTCGCACTCTGTTACGGGCTAAGCATCGGCGTCGCTGGAGTTGTTGCTTGTCGGATCGCTGCCGGGTAGCGAAAGTATGAAGGTTGTTCCGTTCCGGTCGTCGCTGGTCACGTCGATGGTGCCGCCGTTTTCGGTGATAAGATCGTGACACAGCGCCAGGCCCAGCCCACCGCATCTCTTTCGTCCATCGCGTTCGCCGGGTTTTGTTGTTTGCAGTGTGTCGAAAACATAAGGTAACACGTCCGCCGGAATGGCGGGTCCGGTGTTGTGCAGACGAATGCACGTTTCGTTGCCGTCGCGCTGGGCTGAGACGGTCAGTCGGCCGGAATGTGCCGGGGCCATCGCTTCTCGTGCGTTGAGCAACAGATTGAACAACACTTGTTGCAACTGCAGCGGATCGGCCCACGCCGTCAGCGACTCGTCAACCTCCACGTTGATCGTAATGCCGTCCTTCGACAGATCGCGGCATAGAGACTCAAATGCGTCTTGGACGACCTGATGAATGGAGACCGCTTGGCGCGTCGGGGGGCTTGCGGCGCTTAATTCGAGGATTCGCTCGGACATGCGAACGAGGATCCGCGTGTTCTTTGCGGTGACGGTCAGGGCTTTTTTCATCAACTCTGTATCGTCGCCGTTGACCGCGTATTCGGCGTAGGCGAGTATGGGCGTGAGCAAGTTGCTAAATTCGTGGGCCATGGTCGCGGCGGCTGTGCCCAGACTGGCGAGCTGCTGGGCCTGGCGAACCTGGGCCTTGAGCAGGTCGAACTGTGCCGACAGCCGTGCCAACCGTTGCTCGACCAATACCGCGTCCGTGGGCGCGGCGTCTTGAGCGGAAGATCGAAGTCGCAGGGGCGGCTCTTTGACCATCAGGCGTTGATTCCTCGTGCCGATCCTCTGGATCGTCTGTTTCTTGGAGAACAACGCGCCGCGTATCGGAGTCCTCTCACGCTGCGGACATCAGCACGGAGTAAGGCCGGCGGCTCGGGTTTTGAAAACGCTGTTCATGCGCCGAACGGTCGGCGCACTGTTGGCCGATATCGGCTTGTGACGGCGAAACACTTGAGAACGGGTGTCGCTCGATGGACGTTGCTTCCCAACTTGACATGATCGTCGAGCTGTTCGATCGACTGGGTGTGGAGGTTCGTCACGAGCGGCTGGGCGGATCAGGTGGAAACCTCTGTCACGTGCGGGGCGAGGCGGTGATGTTTATCGATCTGGAGGCGGATGTCGCCACTCAAGCGGACTGCTGCTTTGAGGCGCTGGCACAGCTACCACAGATTGACACGGTGTTTGTTCCGCCTGAGTTGCGCGAGCGGATCGAAGCCCGCCGTTGAGGTCCGCGCGAGCAAAAAAAAATGGCTTCCCACCGAACCCACAATCAGTGCAGTCCGCATCTCCCCGAACGGTCTGTCTGAGCTGTGAGTCCGGCGGGTCGCCCGCAGAGGAAGCTGTGTTCTATGGGACACGAGAACACATCCACGTTCCGTCCCCCCCAAGTTTCGGTCACCCGCGCTTTTTTGGTTTTCAAGGAACTGCAAGAGACGTGTACTTGCATTCGCCGTGCCGCAGCGCGCGAGTCGAAGAAAGAATTCCGCAAAACGTGCGTAAGAGGCGATGCTACAACGCTTTATGGGTCTTGCCGCGTACCTGGCACCCCGACGTTTTGCGCCGATTGGGGTGGTTAATCCGAGAGTTGGGCAACCCAATTCGGGAAGTATTACCCAGCCTGTGAGGTTTGAAAGGCTTGGTTGAGCGTCGCGTTAGGACGCGTCGCGTGCAAGGAAACCGGATCTATCGGTGCCGAGCGTTTCCGCCCACCACCGCGCGGCGAAGGCCGGATCAAACCGGCTTCGTGCGACTTCGACCGTAGGGATTCGCTCGACGCGGTCGGGAAAACGCAGCCCGTACAATAACGCGGCCTCGGTTTCACGCACCAGGCGCCGCCGCAACAGGTCGAGCGGATCGTGCCTGAATCGCGACTTGATCATCACGACGCACCGTGCGGCGTTTGGGGCGACCGCGCTGGCGTTCGGTACGGATCATGGGCATACCAAGTCATGGCGACGGCGGCGGCTGTTCCGACCGAAATGTATTGAAGGGGCAAAACACGCAAAAACGGACTGGCGGGAACGCCCGGCGGGTTGGATCCGTCGCCTCCGGTAAGCGTGACCCAGAGGTACGCGCCGATGGTCAACAGCCCCACACCGAGAATCGACCATAGCGCCGAACGCACTGGGGCGATGCGGTACGCGACGTAGCACGCGACACAGACGGACGCGGCCACAACGAAACAGGCTTGACCGTGCTCGATCGCGCGCGTCGCCAGTCCAGCCGAAAGCACCGTGAACGCTATCAGTCCCGCCACGGCTACCACGACGGTGTGGGTAAGCGCGATACGTAAAGGCGTTCGCGCCGCTGCGCCGGAACCGAATGTACGAAGCTCGAACCCAGCCGGCACTGCAAGAACCCTATCAGTGGACGGGTCCGCGAGTTCACGAACGGCTTTGGGGTGACACCACCGCATCACGACGTCCGAAACGCCGATCGCCACACCGATGACCAGAAGCCAGCCCAGCGATTCCAGAGGAAGTTGCCAGAACTTGGGCGCGTGAGCAGGATCGATCGACTGCAAGACGAAGTAACCCGCTGTTTCGCCGCGTAGGGAAACCAACGCAAGCCCAAGGGCCACGGAAAACGTCCCTGCATCTACCAGCTTTCGGCCCGCGATCACCGTGGCCAGCGCCGCGGTCACGCCCGAAAGCGCCGCCACAAGCACGACCACCACCAAGCCGCTTTGGCCCGAAAAAAGACTGACCGGGCCGAGCGGATCGTTGGGGCGCATGATCAGCCAACCGGCTGTCAGGAAGATCCACCCGCCCATACCCCACGAGGCCCAAACACCCAAGCGCTCGAAAAAACCAAGCTGCGGGGGATCGGCGATGGGCGTGCTCGTTGAAACGTTCATGCTGATGCCGGCTCCAGGATTTCGTGTCGTCGCAGCAAGCGCTTAATCTCTGATACAGCCCCGGCGTCCAAGCGACAGAGCGGCAAGCGGAACTCCGCGTCGATCATGCCCGCGATCGCCATGG
>JADFRO010000122.1 GCA_022561255.1 Planctomycetota bacterium
GCGGAGACGGAGAGCAGGGCTACACCGGCGACGGAGATCTGGCTGAGCGTGCCCGTTTAAACTCCCCAGTAGGACAGGCAGCGCCGCCCGCAGGACGGATCACTCTCGACGCCAACGACCGTATATACATCGCCGATACCGGCAATCACGTCATCCGCGTAATCGACAACGACCGCCGGATTCGGACGATTGCCGGTACGGGCGAGCGAGGGTACAGCGGTGACGGTGGGCTGGCCATCGAAGCCCAACTGAATACACCGAGTGACGTGGCAGTGGCGCTCGACGGTACGATCTACGTCGCCGATACGATGAACAACGTGATTCGCAAGATAAGCCTAGACGGGATTATCACGACGGTCGCCGGAACAGGCGAGCGTGGCTACAAGGGTGACGGTGGCCCGGCGGACGAAGCCATGTTGGATCGGCCGTACGGCCTTACAATATCGCCCGATGGTGAAGTATATTTCTGCGACACTCACAACCACCGCGTGCGCAGGATCACGCTTGATGTCAGCGCAGTGGATACGGATACCGATACTTCGCCGACGCTCGTAGAGGTTATTCCATGCACCGGCGAGCGAGGTAGTATCTGTACCTACGTCGGGACCGGCGCGAACGGATTCAACGGAGATGGGCTGGACCGATTGCAAACCGCGCTCTACTGGCCGATGGACATCGAGTTCACTCCGATGGGACGTCAGATCGTACTTGATTGGAATAACCACGTGGTCCGTGAAATTCTATCGGATGGGACGTTGACGACCATCATGGGCACGTACTTTGTCGGAGACGGCCCCGACGATCTCAGTGACCTGAACGAACCGGGCGCCGATCCGTTGACGGTGAATCTCAACCACCCGACGGACGTCCAGGAGTTTCCCAACGGCGACCTCATGCTCATGGCGTGGCATAACCACAAAATCCGGCAGATTGATGCGGTAACCGGTCGGGTTCTTGTACTTCTGGGCGGTCGTGCAGACTTTGCGGGTGACGATGGGCCGGCCCGGGACGCACTGGTCAATCAACCCCCGCACGGGGTGTTCGACGCCGACGGCAATCTGTTCTTCATCGATCAACGCAACCAGCGCATCCGCGTAATCTACGACTTCGCCGCGCAGCGCGGCGACGGGATCATCACGACAATCGTGGGCACCGGTGATAAAGGATTCAACGGAGACGGCCCGGGCGTCACCACGATGCTGGCCTTCCCGGCGGGAGGCAATCCGGAGCCAAGTGGTGGTCTCGCGCTCAGCGCCGACGGTGTTCTTTATTTCTCGGATACGCACAACCATCGCATTCGGAAGGTCACGTTCATCGACGGTGATCTCACGAACGGTATTGTGACAACCATCAGCGGTACCGGTGAGGCGGGGTACAGCGGTGACGGTGGTCTCGCGGCGGACGCCCGCGTCAACTTCCCACAGGACTTGGAGATTGGCCCGGACGGCAACGTTTACTTTGCCGACACCAACAACAACCGCATCCGTCGGATCGATCTCGGGACACACACGATCGAAACCGTCGTCGGAAACGGTGTTGAAGGCTACGGCGGTGACGGTGGTCCGGCCATCGACGCCATGCTTCATCGACCGTTCGGTGTCGCCTTCGACGGCGACGGCTTTCTTTATGTGTCGGATACGTTCAACGGGCGCATACGAAAGGTGGTGCTGACAAACTGATGACACTCCGAAGTTGGCGAATCCAAGTTGCTCGGCCTCCCCATCGCGTGATGCTGCTTGTGGGCGCTATACTCGTGCTATCGGTTGGAGCCGTAACTTGCAGCGTGCCGACGGGGGACGGAATGGGCGACAACGGCAACGCCATCGATCCGGTTTTTCCGGCGAATTACCGGGAGACGTTCACCGAAGTCCGGGACTGCCGCTTCAGCAGTTCGCACCCCGGAATGATTCGGGTGCTGGTCAATGATATCGGCGCGTCGGCGTATCTCAACGACCAAAACCCGCTTCCGGTCGGCAGCATCATCGTGAAGGAGACGTTTGAGGGGACGACATGTGAAAACACCAACGAGCTTTCGCTTTGGTCCGCGATGCGCAAAGAGGCGGCCGGCTTCGATCCGGTAGACGCGGATTGGTACTGGCAGGATGTTCTGCCCGACCGAACCGTGCTGAACGACACGAAGGCGCGGTGTATCGCGTGTCACCAAGTAGATGCGTGCCTCGCGCGCGACTATATGTGTACCACACCGTAGCGGTGCACTCACGTTCGCCAATGACAAGTTGGAGGAGTAGAGCCATCAAGAGTCCGCTCTGGTTTTCGGCCTTGGTACTGGTCGGCGCGTGCCATGGGACCGTAGCGCTGTATGCGCCTGGCGTCCAAGAGAATGACCATAATGGTTGACGACGGCAGACGAAACTTTCAGACGATGAGGTTTCTGGTGAGCGCCCTCTGTCTAACGATTCAAGGGGGTTGCACACCCCCGAGTCCGTCCGGGGATGAGAACGGCTCCAACGGTGGACAGCCGGTGGAACCGCGGTGGATGCTGGTGCATCAGGAACTCCCCTCAGCCCTGCTGTCTGTACAGGTGGTTTCCAACGGCGACGTCTATGCGGTTGGCAGTGATTCGCCTGACGGCAACGGTTCCTACGTGCTGCACTTCGACGGAGCAATATGGACGCGCCTGATCACCGGAGTCGAAGGAAACTTGTGGTGGGTTCACGAAGTTGGCCCGGATGAAATCTGGATGTGCGGGTCGGACAGATTGGTCTTGCGTTTTGAACCCTCCACAGGCATCTTCACGCAGGTCGATGTCGGTGACGGAACCGATACGTTTTTCGGCATCTGGGGGCTTTCCAGCGACGACCTCTGGGCCGTCGGAGGCACACTGACATGCGGCGTGATCCTCCGTTACGACGGAGCAAGTTGGACCGAGGTCGATCTCCCCCAGATAGAGGGAGGTGAGTGCTTCCCGCCGTTGTTCAAGGTTTGGGGGACACGGGCGGATAACGTGTGGATCGTGGGCGCTTTCGGCGCCACGCTATTTTACGACGGGTCCGACCTCACGTTCGTGCCAACCGATACCGGGCGCACTTTGCTTACCGTGCACGGAGACGCGCAAGGTGAGCTCATCGTTGCCGTAGGAGGCGCCCAGTCCGGTGAGATACGGGAACTGATCGACGGGGTGTGGACGAACGTGACGCCGCAGGGTGCGTTGCAGATGAATGGAGTCAACATCGGATCAGGTGGCGACGCGGTGGCCGTCGGCATTGCGGTTTCGAGCATGCGGCGCGGCCAAGATGGTTGGGTCGCCGAGGAAAACGGTTTCTCCGCAATCAACGACCTCGACTTCCATGCCGTCTGGGTTAACCAAGACGGAACTGCGTGGTCGGTCGGCGGCAACCTCCTGATCGAACCGTTGGACAGAGGCATCATGGCCTTTTTCGGTACGGACAACCCCGCCGGGGAAATTGTCAACAGCCGTTAACGCGTGGTGTCCAACAACTCAAACGCAGGTCGAAACGTAGTACGGGCGTAGCACCGAGCAAAACAACGCCTATCATGAGTTGGCCAACGATTTTCATAAATCGTGATTAAGAAACGATTTTGAACTACGCCGCACAGGATTCGAACCTGTAACCTTCGGTTCCGTAGACCGATGCTCTATCCAATTGAGCTAGCGGCGCGCCTGCGCGAAATGGTAACGCTTGTGTCGTTGCTCGACAAGGGAGACGAAAGCACGTAGCACGCGAGTCGATCCGACGACCCCCTTCAGTCGCCCTTCGGCAAGGGGAGAGGCGACAGCTGCGGTCCACCGTCGTAACCACCGACTGCGTCACGCGGCCATCTCAAAACGCAGCATATAAAACGCAATGAGCAGGATCAGGTCGAACGTCGCTATGCCGCCGCCGAGGAAGAAGCCGGTCCAGGATCGGCTCGACTTTTCGTTGCGACGCTGCCCCGCACTGCTCCAGCCGAGAATGAACGCCAGCGTGCTGGGTACGATCGAGAGGAGAATACAACCGGCGAACGCCGGAACGAACCTGCCCTTGGCACCGTAGATGATCTGGCCGAGGAGGGCGTCGTAGTGGGAGCCGACCAAATAGAGTGCGGCGAGGAACGGGCCGACGCCCACGATCGCAAGAACTAGGGCGTAGGTGGCTTGAACGTCATATCGACGCAATGAAGCGAAACTCATCGAACCTCCTGTTCGACAACATCGGCCCGGCGCCGCGACGACGCTACCCGATTCTCGGAGAAAATCTCAGTGACGCTACTCTGGTTGTGCAGTTCGCACACCGAGTCGTACGGCAGCTCGTCGATCCACCGTGACCGTTTCCGCGCCGTGCAACTGGATACCGCGGGTCGACGAAACGTCTGACGCGGATCAACACTCTGTACCACTTTTCTGTTCAGCCGCAGGCAACGCGTTTCCATGTCCTACTCTTCGCGCCAGAATCGGGGCATAAACAGCGCCAGGATCGCGAACACTTCAAGCCTTCCCAGAACCATCAGGCCGGTCATTACGAGCTTACTCTCGGGCGAGAACCACGCGTAGTTTTGCGTCGCTCCCACGCGGGCGAGTCCCGGTCCGATGTTGTTGAGCGTGGCGACGGAGGCCGTTGCCGCCGTCGTGATGTCGAGGTCGGTTTCAAACGCCATCAACGCGGCCGTCCCAGCGCCGAATGTGACCGCGATGAGCACCACGAAAACGAGCGTATTGAGTTTCAAGTCCGGATGGATGGTCGTACGGCCCATCTTCGTCGTTCGCACCACGTGCGGGCGATAAACGTGTTCGAGTTCCGTGAGGATGACCTTGAACACTATGAGGATTCGGCTGACCTTCATCCCCCCCCCCGTCGACCCGGCGGAAGCTCCGACAAACATCAATAGCATCAGCGTTGCCTTAGCCGAAAAACCCCAAGTGTCGAAGTCCGCCGTCGCGAAGCCGGTCGTCGTCTGGACCGACACGACCTGAAACAGCGCATCGCGAATAATGATGCCCAACGGCGCGCGTGTACCGTCGGCTGCGACGTACGCTTCCGGCGGGTTGGAGAGCAGGCTGCTCGTGACGATGACGGTCGCGGCTAGAAGAATGCCGATGTACAGGCGAAGTTCGGGATCTTTACCCACGCCGCGCCATCGACCCTGGAGAATCCGGTAATAAATTCCAAAGTTCACGCCGGCCAGGAACATGAAAACGATAATGACGACGTGGATTGACGTTTGGTCGAAACCCGCGATGCTGGCGTCGAACGTGCTGAAGCCTCCGGTGGCGAGCGTCGTGAAGGTGTGGCAAAGAGAGTCGAACCAACTCATCCCGCACGTCTTCAGTGCGATGATCTCCGCGACGGTCAGCCCGACGTACATAAGCCAGAGCGTCCGCGCGGTGTCACGAATCCGCGGTTTGACGCCCTCGTGCGTCGGACCCGGTGCCTCGAGCCGGTAGATTCGCCGTCCGCCAACACCGAGCATCGGTAACACGGCGACGAACAAGACGACGATTCCCAGTCCGCCCAGCCACTGCGTCAGCGCGCGCCACAACAATAAACTGTCGGGAACGGTTCCGATCGATTCGAGAATCGTAGCCCCCGTCGTCGTGAGGCCGCTCATCGCCTCGAAGAAGCAGTCGAGAAACGAATCGAACGCGTGAGGCGTTTCGGCGGCATCCGGTCGAAGCCCCGCCCAGAAGCGATAGGGTAGCGCCGACACCGCTGCGCCGCCGAGCCAGGCCAGACCGACCAGCAGCAGCGCCTCGCGCTGTCCGATCTGCTGCGACGACGATCGACCCGTCGCAATCAGCAGGCAAGCGAGCAAGAGGCCGCAGGCGGCGCTGTAGAGCAGCGCCTGCGCGTGGGAATGGTCCGGCAACCCGCGAAGAACGTCGGAGCCCAGCGCGAAGGTGGCGACGGCCGCGAGAACGCCGCTCAGCACGAGCAGTAGCATCCCAAGGTGACGGATGATTACGCGAAGTTCGAGCGTCATTTGTGGACAAACAATTCGCGGAGCGCGGCTCCGATTCCCACCGGGCCTATCACCAAGAGCGTGTCGCCCGCTTGGATCTGATCGTCCGCACCCGGAACGCGAACGCGATCGTCCCGCCGAATCGCCGCGATCATCGCTTGGGGCGGCAACTGAATGTTGCGCAGCTCGTTGCCCAGAATTTTCGCTCGTGAAGAGGGGCGAACCTCGTAGACCTCCGCACTACCGGCGGCAAACGTCGCCAGGGAGCGAACCGGTCCCGTGTCAATGAGGTGTAGAATCATCTTGACGGCATCGGCACGGGGGCTAAAGGCATGGTCGATCCCCACGTGCGATACCAGCCTAAGGTATTTCGCCCGCTGGACCACCGCGATCGACGTCGCCACTTTCTGCGTTTTCGCTTGAGCGCACGCCAGAATGTTACGCTCGTCCTCAGACGTAGCGGCCACAAACGTGTCCACATGATCGACGTGTTCGTCGCTGAACGTATCGGGATCGGTCGGATCGGCTTCGAGAACCGTGACGTGGCTTAGTTTCTCAGCGAGCTCCTCGGCGCGCTGCCGCTGGTCGACGAACAGGCGTACCGAAAACACAGGATCTTTGAGTGCGCGACAAAGCCACACGGCGGTCGGCGTCTCACCCATGATCGCGATGTGGATTCGTTTGACCTTTCCGCGTTGAAAGTGACTACGAGCGCCCTCGAATCCGGCCGTCTCGCCGATCAGCGTTACCGCGTCACCGACTTCAATGCTCGTGGACGCATCGGCCACGATTCCACCGGAGCTGCGCTCGACCGTGGCGACGCGCGCGCCCGCCGGGAGAGAAAGCTCGGAGAGCGTTTTTCCGATACTCGGAGCATGCTCAGTGACGCGGATGCGCTCCATTACCAATTGACCCGCCGCGAACTCCTCCAGTGCGATCGCGCCGGGATTACGGATCATACGAGCGATCGCAAGGGAGGTTAGGTGTTCCGGACAGATCAGCTCATCGATGCCGAGCTGCGCGGCGTAGGGCGTTCCGCGAAGGGAAAAGTTGGCTGTGTGGTGAACGCGAACGATCGTCTTGCGCGCGCCCGCCGCCTTGGCGACGGACGCTGAGAGAAGGTTGATTTCATCGATGTTCGTCGCGGCGATCATCAGATCGCACTTGGCAGCCCCCGCCTCGATTAGAACGTGGAAGTGTGCGCAGTGACCGACCAGCGTGCGTACGTCCAGCCGGTCGTCGAGCGCCTGCAGCTTCTCGGCTGATAGATCGATGAGCGTTACGTTGTGTCCGGCGGCTGATAGGACGTCGGCGGCGTGTCCGCCCACCTCGCCCGCACCGGCGATGATGACATTCATGGAGTTCGCACCGCGCCACGGTGAACCGAGTGAGCAGTCTACCCCCATTTGACCCTGGAAACCAGACCACGCCCCAATCGTGGGCAGCCTGCTCGTCCGAGGAAATTATGGCCCGTCGCTGTGGGGGTCGAAGTGCAAACGCAGGGTGCTGTCGATCACGTCGCGGAGCAGTTTGGCATCGGGCGCTGCGAACGCAGCCGTGAAGTCCTCGATCTCACGTCGCCGGTCGAACTGCTCGCCGCCCTTGCGACGGGCGAGGTGCCGAACGTAGCGGCTGAACTCAGCCGGGTGCTCGCGATGAAGGTAAAGCACGAGCGCCCAGGCCTGGGCGTAGAGCAGCGCGCGGTTTGCGTCGGGTTGCTGAAAGAGTGCCGCATTGCCGACGAATTCGTCGAGTTGAACCAGTCGTCCCTCGTCGATGAGGGCTTGAAACTTGATGTCACCGATGGTCGTGGCGCTGGACCCTACGCCGAGCGCCTCACGAAGGTCCGCCAGACGCATCTGGTTAACGCCGTGCAGCGTTCCCTGCGGGACGTTTGGAGCAACCTCGAACTGACATGCCAGCCCCTCCACGAGCCACGGCGGATTGGCTGCACCGCGCGTGTGAGCGCCGAGGTTGAACAGTATTTGATGAGCGGCCTCATGCCGCAGTACGAAACGATCGAAACGCCTCACGAGCGCGTCACGTTGCCCGCGCCAGATCATCAGGTTACGGGCAAGTTCATCCACTTGGGATCGCCCCGCCGGCGACGTGTCTGGGTTCCGCGACATGCCCGCGAGGCGATCCTGGG
>JADFRO010000123.1 GCA_022561255.1 Planctomycetota bacterium
CTGTTCCCGGCGGTCGAATCGCAAGGCCGGCGCGATCGTACAATGCGGCAGCTCGGAGCGAAGGGGGCCTTCCCTCTGGTCGCACTGGGTCCGCAAGGTCTTAGCTGTTTCATGGAGTTTAAGGATGCCCCGAGCGAGAAAGACCATCACCGACGAGGCGAGTTGTTTGACGCCGCGCCAGATAGAAATCCTAACGCTGATCCGAGACGGGCGGCGGGCGAATGGCTATTCCCCGACGTTGCAGGAGCTCGCCGACGAACTCGACATCAGCAAGATCACCGTCTTCGAGCACGTCGAAGCGCTTCTAAAGAAGCGCAAGCTAACACGCCGGTCGAACAAGGCTCGCTCTTTGGCGTTGACCTCATCGGTGCGCCTTCCTGACGATCGGCCGACGCTCCTACGCGTCGTCGGTCGAATTGCTGCCGGTCGACCGATCGAGGCGGTCGAGTCGGCCGAGACGATCGACTTGTAGGAGCTGTTTTCAAGTCGTCACCCCGTGGCTGTACTTGAGGTTCAGGGCGACAGCATGATCGACGAGCACATTCGCGACGGCGATCTCGTGGTCTACGAGCAGCGATCCAACCCCCGCAACGGTGATACCGTCGTTGCGCTTCTGGATGGAGAGGAAGCGACGCTCAAGAAGTTCTTTCGCGAGAAAAACCGCATACGACTCCAGCCGGCGAATCCGAAATACCGCCCGATCTACACACGCGACGTGGAGATCCAGGGCGTCGTAATCGGTGTAATGCGCCGCTACTAAATCCCAAGTGGGGTGTCGCGCTTGCGAGCAGCTCGCGAGCGGACTAGGCTCGCATCCTCTCGATTGTGAGACGGAGGATTGCGCCGTTGGATCTGCTGGGGGTTGGTCGTCTTCCTTTTCTAAGCCGGCGCAGCTACAAAAACGAATTTCAGCACTTACTGGCGTGGAGCGTCTTCGCCGGCGTGGTGGAGGGGCAATTCGCCAGCCTTGTGATGGCGCGGACCTTTCACGGCGGCGACTTACTTATCGCCCTGTCGACAGCCACACCGTTCGCGGCAAACCTAGCGAGTCTTGCCTGGGGCTTTTTGTGCACTGGTCGACCGAAAATCCGGCTGGCTACACGGTTCGCTGCGGGAGCGGTCCTTTGCGTCGGATGCATTGGAGCCGTCCCCAATACGCCTGGGGGGGCGGTCTGCTTTCTGCTCCAGATCGCCGCTGCCCAAGCTTTGCTGGCGGGTGTCGTTACCGTGCGATCGGCGATCTGGCGGTCGAACTATCCGGTCGAGTTGCGTGGTCAGATCGCCGCTCGCCTTCAATCCGTTCGTGCGATCATCGCGGTTGTCACCGTTCAGACGGCCTCGGCTCTCTGCGACGGCGATGGTAATGCGTACCGATACGTTTTTCCCATTGCCGCTGTCTTCGGTGTCGTCGGGATTCGTTTGCTCGCGCGGATTCACATTCGAGGGGAGCGAAGCGAACTGCGTCGGGTTGTCACCGGCAGCGGGGCGACGGGGACGGTACGTCGCTTACACCTAGGCGCGGTACTTTCACCGGTTCGCGCAATCGGCGAGATGATTCGCGTGCTTCGTGCGGACCGTCGCTTCGCGCGATATCAAGTCGCCCAATTGTTCCACGGCGTTTCGAATCTGCTGACCCTGCCGATCATCGTGTTGGTTGTCACGCGGGAATTGCCGGGTGGGGATCGGTGGGGGTTCTGGATGAGCGGAGGTTTGATCGTTGGCTTGCCGGCGCTCATGCTGCTGGGGACACTGAGTCGGTGGGGCCGCCTGTTCGACTCGCTGGGCGTTTTGCGGTTTCGAGTTGTGAACGTGAGTTGTTGGGTGGTCGGGCTCTTATTGGGGATGTTTGGTACACTTATGGCGGTGGGTGAGCACCGGTCGCACCCGAAGTATTTTCTTGCGGCTGTCGTGTTGTTCATGTGCCGCGGCCTCCTATACGGCTTGGCGCAAGCGGGGGGTAAGCTCGCGTGGAACCTGGGCCATCTTCATTTCGCACAAGCCGATCAGGCTGAGATTTACATGGGAATCCACGTTTTCCTGACGGGTGTGCGAGGCGTGATCGCGCCGTTAGCCGGCATGCTGCTGTGGCGAACGATCGGCTGGCCGGTCTGGCTGATCGCCATTGGGTTCGCCCTGGCAAGTTTGACGCTCTACGCGATGCTCGCGCGTGAAGAGCGATCGAGACTTGGGTCTTAAGAGGCGACTCGCAAGGGTCGTAGTGTTACGCGGTCGCGCCGCGTGCTACGGATCGCCGTCTTTCTCCGCGACGCCGCTGATGTACACGGTTGCGGGTTGATTCTGAAGTTCAAATATCATGTCCCAGTTTTCATTCCGCCCGGAGGGTGGGAGTGGTATGACGGCCAAATCCGCGGCCTTGCCGATCTCGATCGATCCGGTGGCATGGGCACACTCTAATGCACGGGCGCCGGCGATCGTTCCCATCGCCAGAAGCGTATCAGGCGCGACATCGGGTCGCTGGCGGCGCAGGTGGCGGAGCTCGTCGAGGATCGAAAGCGAAGGGTTGGAGGCGAGGCTGTCGGTCCCGATACAGACGTTGATCCCTGCGGCGAGCATGTCGGTGAATCGATGTTTTTCATGTGCGAACGCAGCGTGCGTACGCGGGCAATAGGCCACGCTCGCACCGCTTCGAGCGATTTTGCTGATCTGCGAGTCGCTAAGGTAGTTGGCGTGTGCGAGCAGCGTGCGAGAGCCTAGAAGTCCGTTGGCCCGAATCAGCTCCAGTGGATCGCATCGCGTGGCCGGTACCCAAGCGTCCCAGACGTCGATCGATCGGAGAAAGTCAGCCAGCGGTCCCGTGCCGCTTCTTGTGAACTCGTCCTCGCTTCGAGACTCGCAAAGGTGGATGGAGAGTGGTCCGTCGATTCTTTGAGCGGCACGCGCGCACGCGCGCATAGCCTCGGGCTCGACCGTGTAAGGCGCGTGAGGCGAAATGCCAATGCGGAGCCGCTCGGTCTGCGCTGTTAGCGATGCGGCGGCTTCGAGTCGGTCGCGCAGCAAGTTCCGACGACGCCCAACGGCGATGACCTCGCCGAACGAGACGGCGCGCAGCGGCGATTGAGCCAGCGGCGTTCGCGTCCAGGCAGGCAGGTGGGTGATGTCGCCGATTGTCGTGACGCCGGCGGCGAGCGATTTACAAACGCCTGCGCGGACGGCGTCGACGGTACTCTCCTGCGTCGGTGGTGCTTCGCTTAGAACGTTGCCAAGCCGCAAGAGCCAACCCGCGAAGTCCGGGGTCGGCGGCACGCGCCCGGCTAACATCGATAGTTCGAGATGCGCGTGGGCGTTGACGAAACCCGGACAAATCACTGCGTCGGCGAAGTCACGGTCGGCGGGATCAGGCGGGGCGGAAACGTCACGGGCACGACCGACGGCCACAATGCAACCGTCACGAACTTCGACGGCTCCGTCTTCGATGACGGGGTAGCCGACAGGGGCGACGAATCGACTCTTAAGAATCATGACGGTCGTTGTGGGTTGTGCAACTCGAATTCGACGAACTCTCCATCGACAACAAACCCGGCCTGCTCGAACCACCGACGCCGCGTCACATCGTCACGATCGATTTGGACAAGTACGCTGCGCAGCGTCAAACGCTTGGCGAGAGCGAGGACGTGAGCCAGCAGCGTGCGTGCGACGGCATCCTGCTGCGGGCTCTGTTCGACGCAAAGATCGATCACGCGGCCGAAGTCGCCGACTTGATAGAGTCCGCCCCGCCCGAGTGCCCTTTTTTGTGAGACTGCAACAAACATGTCGAGCTGGGAGTCGTCGAGCCGGTCGTTTTGCGCGGAAGCGAGAACGCCTGGCGGGCCTTGGTCGTGGCCGGTGCCAAAGTCAAGGAATGACTGCACGTAGATCGGTCGCATCGCGCGCGCGGGAAGGACGCGCAGGTTGGGCTCGGGCTCTGTCGGAACCCACTCGGTCAGGGTCATCGCGGTAAGCGGGCGCGCTTGAAACCCTCGTTCGGCGAGAAAGTCCCGGAGCGGTTCGACCGGTGTATCAAGCGCGGGCGCCCAGCGATGACAAGTCAGGTTGCGTGCGTCGAACCACGCCTTTGCTTGTTGAAAGGCTTGAGAAACCGAGCCACCGTCGTTAAGAACGACCTCGCGGAACTGGTTGACCTCGGGCAAGTCGCCGAAACGCTCGCTGTAAAATGCGATCCCGGTATCGAGCGTCTGCTTTTCGCAGAGCTGGCTGCAATAGGCCTGAGTCGATCGCAGGAGTGATCCGATCGTTGAGCTCTGCATCCGCAACTCCTAGTTGGCGCTTGCGCACGGCGGCGCAGCGGTGTGATGACTCGTAGCGGATTGATACTGATGAGCTATGCTGAGCAACCGTTGCTCTTGGAAAGCGGGGCCCACGAACTGCAAACCGATGGGCAGTCCGTTGGAATCGACGCCGCAAGGAACGCTGACGGCACAGTGTCCGGTAAGGTTGGCGGTGATGGTGTAGACGTCACTGAGATACATCGCCAACGGGTCGTCCGTTTTATCTCCGAGGCGAAAGGCCGTCGTCGGTGTGACGGGCGATGCGATCACGTCGACCTTGTCGAACGCGCGGTCAAAGTCGTTGCGAATTAACGTTCGGACTTTCAGAGCTTTGAGATAGTACGCGTCGTAGTACCCCGTCGACAGGGCGAAGGTGCCCAGCATAATACGGCGCTGCGTTTCGGGTCCGAGCGCTTCGCCGCGCGAGCGTTCATAAAGGTCGGCGATGTTCGTCGGGGTGGGCGTACGCCGACCGTAGTGGACGCCGTCGAAGCGGGCGAGGTTGCTGGAACACTCAGCCGTTGCGACGAGATAGTAGCACGCCAGGCCATACTTTACGTGCGGAAGGTCGACGGGAACGATTTCCGCGCCGTTGCTCGCAAGTGTCTCGATCGCCCGGTTCACGGCACTTTCAACCTCGGGATGAAGACCGTCGCCGAAATCACGGGAGCATACGCCGACGCGAATAGGCCTAGAGGTTTTCTCCAAGCCTTTCAGATAGTCTGGAACTTCCAGGTCAACGCATGTGGAATCACGAGGGTCGTGGCCGGCGATGACCTTTAGCAGCAAGGCCGTGTCACGCACGTCGCGTGTGATGGGACCGACTTGGTCCAGGCTGCTGCTGAAGGCGACGAGTCCGTACCGTGACACGCGCCCGTAGCTAGGCTTCAATCCCACGACGCCGCAAAACGACGCGGGCTGTCGTGTGGAACCGCCGGTATCACTCCCCAATGCGCCGGGGACCAGACGGGCGGCGACAGCGGCAGCGGATCCTCCGGAAGATCCGCCAGCCACGCGGCTTCCGTCCCACGGGTTGGTCGTGGCGAAGAAGGCGCTGTTCTCCGTACTGCTGCCCATCGCGAATTCGTCGAGGTTGGTCTTGCCGACGATGATCGCACCGGCCTGTTGAAGGCGGTCGACGGCGTGGGCGTTGTATTGGGATTGGAACGATTCGAGCATTCGTGAGCCACAGGTAGTGCAGCCGAAAGTGGTACAGAGGTTGTCCTTCACCGCGATGGGAACGCCTGCGAGCGGGCCTAAGGCGTCTCCGCGTTTGAGGGCGCCGTCGACGCGATCAGCCTCGGTAAGCGCTCGTTCGCCGTCGACGCTGAGGAAGGCGTGGAGCTTCTGATCAATCGCTTCGATACGCGCGAGGCACGCCGTTACGACTTCGCGCGCCGAACAAGCACCGCCTCGAACGGCGTTCACCGTTTCCACGATTGTTCCTGTGAGCGTCACGGGCTATCCACTTCCCTGGCCGAGAACCCTTGGGACTTGGAAGAATCCGTTCTGCCGCTGGGGTGCTTGGGAGAGAGCGGCGTCGGCGGTCCAGGATTTCCCGACGGAATCCTCGCGAAAGACGTTGGTGATCTCAAGAGGATGAGCGGTTGGTTCGACGTCGTCGGTGTTCAGCTCATTCAGCAGGTCAACGTAGGCGAGGATGCGGCTTAGTTGCTCGCGAACGTCGGCGAGGTCGTCGTCTGAAAGCTTCAGGCGAGCTAGATGCGCAACGTGTCGCACGGTTTGCTCGTCGAGGATTTCTTTCATGGCAGAAGGTTCATTGCGGGCGCTAGAGCGCGAGAAACACGAAACATTCCTGTTACGCTCCGCACGGCACGTTAACGGATTGTCGAGGTGGGTCAAGCACGCGTCGCTCCGCCGCCACGCGCGGCACGGAACCCGGAGATCGCAAGCGAGAACCAGCCGAGCATCAAGAAAACGCCGCCGATCGGCGTTACCGGCCCGAGCCACGCGGGTGCGTCTTCACAAAGCGCTATCCAGTAGAGGCTTCCGGAGAAGAGGGCGATGCCGGCCAGCATAAAGATCCCGGCGACCCTGGCGCTTCGTGATTGCGAGTTTGCAAGTAGGGCGGCGACGGCCAGCAGGGCTAACGCATGGTACATCTGGTATCGAGCGGCGGTCTCGAACGTCGCCATGGAACGCTCGGTCAGATGCTCACGGAGTGCGTGCGCACCGAACGCCCCCGCCACGACCGCCAGTAAGCCATTGATCGCCGCGACGACGACCCATCTTCCGTCCATTCATGAATCTCCCGTCGAAGCGCGATCGTCCTCATCCTGATCGTGCGCAAAGGTCGCCCGTTGTTTGGTTTCCGAATGTGTAACCTCCACGTCGATGAACTCGTCGCGCGAGGTGTGATCGCCATGCAGGACAGTCACACGCTTGTGAAAAAAGTCGACCAGCGCACGGCCGACCCAGGCGCGGACCGGGCGGATCAGCAACAGGAGTCCCGCGACGTCGGTCAAAACGCCCGGAGTAACGAGGACCAGACCGGCGGCGAATATCAGGACGGCGTCGACGACCGCCGTTGCGTGCATAGTCCCGTCGGCCAAGTCCTGACGGACGCGAACCAGTGCCCGCAGACCCTCTCGGCGAGCGAGATACGCCCCGCCGGCACCCGTCCCGAGCACAATCAGCAGCGTCGGTCCCCAATCCAGCCAAGCGGCGAGGCGGAACAGGATGAACAGCTCGACGACGGGGAGGAGGGTGAAAAGAAGGAACAATGGGAGCAGCACGGTCCTTCGCCCAGCCTTTCCAGTGCTCGTATGGGTTGGGGCAACGGAGCACTTGAGCCCGCCACCGCGCACGGGCGAGCCTACCCGCGCGGCGCCGGCGCGTCCACCGGGGCGAGATAGGTGGCGGATCATCGTTTCGCGGGGTGAAAACGGCCCCTGCATAAGTGAACGGCCTCATCGGCATGTCCGATAAACCGTGGTGACAGCGGCAGGCGCCCGCCGTACGTCCGAGGTGCGCATACGTAGGCCTTTGGAAATGAGCGTGGACGATTCGTCAGCCAACTCAGACAGACACCGCACCAGTTTCACGCGGAGCGACTTCAGGCTTCTACTGCTTCTGTGCGCCATGGTTGTCGTCGTCTTCGGGAAGGACATCTCCGTCGGCGGTCTTCACGATGCAGACTCGGCCGCCCATGCGATGGACGGTGTGTTGATCCACGACTGGGTGGCGGCTGGTCCCAAGGTGTGGGGCGATCCGATGAGGTTCGCCGAAGCGCAATATGGTCACTATCCGACGTTGGGAATCGGTAGCCATTACCCACCCGGGTTCGCCGTGGTAGAGGCCGGGTTCTTCGCGGTATTCGGAATATCCGCAATAACAGCGAGACTCTGCGTCGTGTTCTTCGGCGTGCTCGCGGTGTTGGGTGCTTACGCATTCGTTCGCCCGATGACGGACCGTCTTACGGCAGCCATCGCATGCGTTCTATTGGTGACGTTCCCGGCGTCGACGACGTGGGGTCGACAGATCATGCTGGAAGTGCCGACCGTTGCGGTCTTGATTTGGGCGGCCGTGGCGATGCGATTCTACTTGGAGCGTCCCAGCGGCAGGCGCCTGGCGATCGTTCTGGCGGCGTCGTGTGTTGCTATCTTGTTCAAACAAACGGGGATCTTTCTGGTGGGGGCGGTTGCCCTAACCATCGCGTTTTGTTGTGTGCGGGGGCAGGTTCGAGTTGGGCACGCGTTGGTGGCTGTGATCGTCGCGGT
>JADFRO010000124.1 GCA_022561255.1 Planctomycetota bacterium
AGCGCGGCTACCTTACGAAAGAGCCCGCAGACCTCGAAGGCCCGTTCGATCTTGCGGTCGCAGCCACGAACGGCAACGCCAAGATTGTGGTCGTCTCCTCCCTTGAGTTCGCCCTCGACTCGGTGGCCTTTGCTCAGGGACTTCAGATGACCGCTCGGGGTTTCACACTCCACTCGCGGAATCCCGGCAACGTGACGCTGCTGATCAACTCGCTGCACTGGCTCAACGACAACACGGATTTTATGAACGTTGGGGAGCCCATCGACGCCGCTGTCCTGAAGATTCCCGATCCGTCAACGGTTCTGATGGTCAAAGTGCTGACGATTTTTGTTTGGCCGGTGCTTGCGTTGGGCTTTGGCGGCGTGGTGTGGTGGGTACGGCGAAAGTAGATCAACAGCGATGAAAACGAATACGACGGTACTGCTGGCGGTTGTCCTGGGCGGTTTGGTTTTGGGGTTTTTCGCCCTACAGGCGTCGCCGCCGAGTCAAAGCGATGCGCTCACGCCGCTTTCACGACAGACGGCGGACACCACTCAAGATCTGATAACGGACAAGCTCGGCGACGTTGTCAAAGTCTCTGTCGTAAAAAAGGGTCAGCAGCCGTGGCTCTTCGAGAAGAAGAGTCGTGAGGGCGAGGCGGGGACCGCTATGTGGCGCATGACCTCGCCGTTCGACGTCAAGGTTGTGTCGTGGGAGGTGGATCGATTCGGGCGCGAGCTCGGGCGCTTGCAGTACGAGCTGAGTTATGAACCTGGGCAAGAGGGAGCGGTTTCCGTCGCGGACGCAGGTCTCGAGCCGCCGCAGGCGACCGTTACCCTTACGGACGCCGACGGCAAAACGGTAACCGTCGAGATTGGCAACGCGGTTTCTCAAAGAGAAACCTACGTGCGTCTTGCGGGCACTGGTGTGATCTGCGTCGGCCAATCAAATCTGCGTACGCTGTTTAAGTCCACGCCCATCGAGTATCGCGATCGGCAAGTCTGGAACTTCTCGCCGGAGCACGCGGTTCGCGTCGAAATCGAGGATCGTTCGTCGCAAAGCGCTCCCACGTCATACGTTTTCGCCAAAGATGGGTCGCGCTGGATGATTGAGGCTCCGGTGAGCGCACGTGGGACGGATAAGATCGCCGAAATGGTTACGACGATCAGTCGTCTGCGTGTTGCCAAGTGGCATGAGGATGCGAAGGACCGGTTGGCTGTCTACGGCTTGGAGCCGGCGGCGCTGACCATTCGTGTGACCGTCGAGGAGCCGGCGATCGTGGCGGACGATGATGACGCCGATTCGCCACCGGCTCCACCGACAATCGTTGTGTATGAGTTCCACGTCGCCGATCGCACGCCGATCGGAGAGGTGACACAGACCTACGCACGCGTCGGCGAAGAATCGGTCGTCGCTACGATCTCCAAGGTGGTCGCCGACAAGCTCAGGCCGAACCTGTCCCAGTGGCGTGAAATGCGGATCACGACGGCCGACGTCGATCGGGCGACGCGAATCGAACTGACCGTCGAAGGAGCGTCGACGACGCTTGTGAAGAAAGACGACGACTGGACGTTTGAGGGGGATGGTGGAGCGGCGGAGGCGGTGCAGGCAACGGCTCTGCTCACCGCGGTAAAGAATCTTGAGGCGGTCGTCTTCGTGGAGGTGAGTTCGGGCGACGTTTCCTCGTTCGGCCTGACGCCACCGCGCGCCGAAGTGCGTCTGACGGTGCCCGGTGTGGAGGGTGCGGAGCGTATCGCCGTCGGCGGCTACACGGACGAATCCACCAAACGAATGGTCTACGTGCGACGAAACGATCTGATGTCGATCGCGAAGGTGCGCGTTGCCACCGTGGAAGCGCTGCTACGCTCTCCGTCGGATTACCGCGATCGAACGATTTTCGCCATTCCCGCCGGTACGGTTCAGAGCGTTTCGTTGACGGCGAGCAACCGGTTCACGGAAGATCGCGTTGGACTCGCCTTCGAGCGTGAAGGCGACGGATGGCGGATGACCGTTCCGGTGACGGCAGCGGTGCGCTCGGGTCGGTTGGATTCCTTGGTTAAAGTGTTGAGCAGTCTACGCGCGGAGGCGATTGCCGCGGACTCGGGCGAGGCAACGGCGTATGGTCTGCACGCGCCGGCTGTCTCCGTAAAACTTACGACCGAGACCGAGGAATCGTTCGATCTTTCGGTCACCGAGCACGAGGGTTCGTATTACGCGATGCGATCGGGGCTTCCCTCGATTTACGCCGTGGACCAGTCGTTTTACGACCGGTTGTTTGATGAGTTTCGATCCGAAAAAGTGCTCGCGTTCGATGACACGAAGGTGACGCGGTTTTCGATTCGGCGCGGAGCACAAACCCATACGTTTGTCCGGGAGGGCGAGGGCTGGACGTATGCGGCTGAGACCGATTTGCCCCTCGATGCGGCCAAGGTCGACAACCTGCTGCTGCAAATCAGGGATCTCAAAACCAACCGGTTCGTCGTCCACGATGGTGCCGAGACCGGCGCTTATGGGCTTGGCGCCCCGGAGTACGAAGTGACGGTGTCCATAGACGGCGCTGATCCCCAGGTGCTGTTGGTTTCGCCACGCAAATCTCACGTCACGACAGAGCCCGGCTATTTCGCGTCGACGAAGGGTCAGCCGGGCGTCTACCTTCTCACCGCCGACACGTTGGAGCGGATCGCAGTCGATCTCGACACGCTTGAGGCTCGCTGACGGCCCGTGGAAATCGCCGAGTGTTTGGGAAATAACAACGCATCGTTCCCGGACTTGTTGGACGTCCCCCAACGCGCGGGTATTCCGAGGGGTTACCCTAGGCGTCAAAAACGCGGATCATGTCGTTTTCTGCTGGAATTCCGTGAAGTGGTACACTATGATGCGCTAGCTTTGGTGTTGGACGTCAGCCGATGGGGCGGGAGTCACTTTCGGTGGCGCGGCGGGCTGCTTGGCGTTTGGCTACGGTTGGACGGTCGGAGATTCGGGCAGCACAACCCAACCAAGGCGGTTTGATTTTCTGAACCGGATCGGTTCGATCGGTCGAACCTGCTTGAGTCGGATCAACGTGGCGAATCGAGCGTTCTTGTGACGCTCAAAGAAGGCGGGCTCAGCCCGCAGCGACCGGTGGTAGCGTTTCTGTAGCGCAGCCATTTCGGGTCCACCCAGCGGGTGAAGGAAGGTGACGTTCCCCGCTCGCGCTCGTGCTCTGATAGGTCCACCGCTTTGTTTGAACCACAGGATGTCTCCTTTACGCACCGATCCGAATGGGACGCGTCGGGTTTGGGAGAGGCGGCATTCCGTCGTTTTCGTACCCTTGAGGATCGCGTCGAGGTAGGGTTTGTGCAAGATGACAAGGTGATGTGCCACGAGTCACGAGTCTTCTTGGTAGTCGCCCCGAAGGGCGCGGCGTAGCGACTGGAACATGATATAGCGTAACGCTTGATGTTGCATCTACGCGGCGTAGTAGCGTCGCGGATCCACTAGGCAGGCAGAGGAAAAGACACATGGCTGTACGACACCACGTCAAAGTACTTGTCATTGATGACGATCCGTCGATCTGTAAGACCGTCGGGTTGCTACTGGAGGACCGTGGTTACAACCCGCGTACCTACACCAGTCCTGAGGAGGCGATCGAGGCGGCGCGGGAGGAATCGTTTCAGATCGCGTTGATCGACCTCCGCATGCCTTCCATGGATGGCGTGGAGGTGGTGGGCAAGCTCAAGGCGATCGACGAGCGCATGAGTTGTATCGTGATGACCGCCTATCCGGACCTGGACAGCGCCACGGAGACGATGCGCCAGGGGTCGTGCGACTACATCGCCAAGCCTTTCAAACAGGACGAACTCGTCGCGTCGATCGATCGTGCGTGCCAGCGGATGGGGATCATCTATACAGACGAGACCGAGCTGAACCGGTTGATCGGTCAGCGCATCCGTAGCCATCGCCTCAGCCAAAACCTGACGCTCCGGCAGCTTTCCGACCGAACCGATCTGACGACGTCGCAGCTTTCGCAGGTCGAGCTCGGAAAGAACGCGGCGTCCATCTGGGCGCTGGCGAGGATCAGCAACGCCCTGGGACTTCAGGTGTCCGAGTTGCTTGACGGGTTGTAGCGGTTGATCCGCCGGTCGGTGTTACGCCAGCTTGTTGCGGATGTAGTCGGCGCGGACGATTCGTCGTTCTTTTTCGTCGAGTTGTTTTCCGGAGAACTTTTGGAGGTGCGCCGGTTGTGTATTGAGGAAGAGTTCGTTGAGTAGCGACAAGTCGAACTTGTCAAAGCGTTGCATGTGGATGCCCAGGCGAATCGGGGACAACAGCGCTTGCGTTTCGCTGCTGCTAATTTTTCGGGCGTGGCGCAGTAGACCGTAGGCACGCCAAATCTTGTCGTCGAGTCTCGCGGCGTCCTTTTTGGCGAGCGACTCGCGCGCAGTTCGCTCGTACTCGACGATCTTCGGGATGATGCTGTCGCTAAACGTCTTGATGATGGCTTCTTCTGTTTTTCCAAGCGTAGTCTGGTTGGAAACCTGGTACAGGTCGCCGATGGCTTCGGTTCCCTCCCCGTGCAATCCACGAACCGCCAGGCGCATGTCGCGTGCCGCCCGGGCGACACGTTCGATGTCTTTGGTCAAACGCAATGCCGGCAGGTGCAGCATGACCGAAACGCGAATGCCCGTCCCGACGTTGGTCGGACAGGCGGTCAGATACCCCAGTTGCCGATCGAACGCGAACGCCAGATTCTTCGCCAGCGCGTCGTCGACGGCGCTGACATCGGTCCACAACGCTTCGAGCTGCATTCCGCTGCGAAGCGCCTGAATGCGGAGGTGGTCCTCCTCGTTGATCATTAACGCTTGCGTTTCGTCCGGTGAGACGGTCACACCGCGACTTCCTTCGCCGGCGGCGTGCTGGCGACTGATCAGATGGCGCTCGACCAGCATGGCTCGATCGACCGAATCGATCTCGTCCAGGTCGACGAGCAGGGCATCGGCGCCGGTGGGCGTACTCGTGGCTTCGGCGGCGAGACGCCGGTAGATCTCCGTTCGCTCACTTTCGCTCGCGGTGGTGAGAAAAGGGTGCTCCGCGAGGTTCCGCGCGAGGCGAATCCGCGAGGAAACCACCACGTCGGACATTGGCCCGTCGCCGCGGAGCCATTCTCCGGTTGTCTTGCGTAGGTCGTCGAGAATCATTTGGATTCGAGGTTTTGGATTTCGTCGCGTACTTTGGCTGCGACTTCGTAGTCTTCAGACTCCACAGCTTCCTGAAGCTCCTTGCGCAGACGTAACAGGCCGGTCTGCCTGCGGACAGTGACGTCAGCGGTCGCGGGCACTTTGCCGACGTGATGCGTTGCGCCCTCGTGAGCGCGCTCGATCAACGGGCTGAGCTGCTTTGCGAACGCGACGTAATCGTGTGGGCAGCCGAGCTGTCCGTGAAGCTGGAACTCTCGGAAGGTCAGTCCGCATTGCGGGCAGGCGAGATCGTCGCTGCCGCTCGCCTCCGCCTTGTGCTTGATGAACTGCTGCAGAATCTCGTTCGTCGTGTGGTACTTCTGCTTGACGATGACCCCTTCCTTGGCGGCGCAATCCTCACACAGATGCCGCTCCCGCTTCTCGGGGACGGTGTCGGTGATGTGCACCGTGGCCTTGGATTCCTGACAGCGTTGGCAGAGAATGCTCATGGCTGACTCTTCGTAGCGGACCCGGATTCTCCAGCGTCCCAATAAACTCTATGCATTTGCAAATGTATCGTCAATCCGACCGCGAATTCTTCATTAAGGAATCCGGCGCGTCGTCGGGAAATCGGTACGCGGCGTGCGGTTTCTACGGCCCTGCAGCGCTGGGGCGGCGGTTCGGCTCGTACGCGGCTACGCAGCCGGGGGCTTCGGTGACTTCGATACGCGCGAGCGAGTCGAAACCACCATCGGCAAGGCGGTCGAAAACCACGCGGGCGACGACTTCGGCGGTGGGGTTCATGCCCCCCAGTGCTTGGTGGTCCGTCAGATCGGTGTATTGAAATTGCGCTACGGCTTCACGCAGCGCCGCCTGCGCCTTGCCAAAATCCACGACCATTCCGATGTCACTGAGGTCGACTCGCGTGAAATGCGCTCGAACGCTCCAGTCGTGCCCGTGCTGAGGTTCCACGCTACCGTCGGCGAAGCGCACGCGATGCGTCGCGGAAAAACCAGCCTCGACCGTTACCGTAAACATCAGACCTAGCGCTCCAGCGTTCCGCGCCCGCGGCGTTCACGCACGGCGGGCGGCTGCTCCATTGTAGTGGCAGGTCGGCTGCGACGCACGCGGCGTTGACCACGGGAATTAGGATCGATACGATCACGCTATGCTTCACTTTGAGCCGAGCCGTACGGAATTCGCCGAGCTTTGTCTTACTTCCAACACCATCCCCATCTACTGCAGCTTGCTCAGCGATCAGTTAACGCCGGTCTCGGCGTTTGATCGTTTGGCTGAGGGAGCCGAGCACGCATTCCTGCTTGAGAGCGTTGTCGGTGGTGAGAAGATCGCCCGCTATTCGTTTCTGTCGACGACACCCATCGCCCTTGTGGAGTCCAAGAACGGTCGCACCGTCGTCACGCGCGACGGAAAAACCGAGACCTTCGACGGCGCGGACCCGCTCGTCCATCTCGAAAGCGTGCTCGGTGCGTATCGAGCGAGCCACCCGACTGGATTGCCCCGTTTTCTTGGCGGGGCGGTGGGTTACGCCGGTTACGACATCGTTCGCCATTACGAAAAACTAGGCGAGGCGCCGCCCGACGACCGCGATCTACCCGATCTCCAGTTCGGCATCTACGATCGGATGGTCATTTTCGACCACGTTCGCAAACTGGTGCACGTCGTCGCGCACGCCCACGTTGAATCGGGGATCGATCCGGACGGTGCATATGATGACGCGCTATCGAAGATCGAGGAGATCGTTGCCAAACTTGGTGCTCAGAGAAACGAGACACCCAAGCCGATGGGCCCGATACCGAGCTCAGCCTCAATGACGTTCGACAGTAGTTTCACTCAGGAACGTTTTGAGGCTGCCGTCGAGCGATGTAAGGAGTACATTCGGGCGGGCGACATTTTTCAGGTCGTTCTGTCGCATCGTCTGTCCACAACGACCGACGCGACTCCGTTTGATGTTTATCGTGCGCTTCGCGTGATCAACCCATCACCGTTTATGTTCTACCTTCAGTCGCCGGCGGTGACGTTGGTCGGCGCGTCGCCGGAAATCCTCTGCCGCCTCGAAGGTGATACGATTTCCACCAGACCGCTTGCGGGCACCCGACCTCGCGGTCGAACGGAGGCGGAGGATCTCGGGCTGGAGGCGGAACTGCTCGCCGATCCCAAGGAGCGGGCGGAGCACGTTATGCTGGTGGACCTTGGTCGCAACGACCTCGGGCGTGTGTGCGAGCCGGGAAGCGTTTCGATTGACGATCTGATGTCGATCGAGCGGTACAGTCACGTTATGCACATCTGCAGCAACGTCTCGGGTCGACTCGCTTCGGGAAAGACCGGATTCGATGCACTGCGCAGCGTGCTTCCGGTCGGTACGGTCAGCGGAGCGCCGAAGGTTCGGGCGATGCAGATCATCGACGAGCTCGAAACCGTTCGTCGCGGCCCCTACGCCGGCGCGGTCGGGTACATCGACTTCGCCGGAAACATGGACACCTGCATCGTTCTTCGCACGCTGGTCATCACGCCGACGGCCGACGGAAAGTGGCGGGCGGATGCGCAAGTCGGTGCCGGAATCGTTGCCGACTCCGAGCCCACGCGCGAGTACCAGGAAACCCATCACAAGGCGCAGGGCATGCTCAGCGCTTTGCTCGTCGCAAACATGTGGGCGGCCGGTAAATCGAAACCCTAAAGCTTCGTCACACGTGGTTCGATGGGTGGGGCCAAACAGCACCGTCGATGCGTGGGCCTTAACATAGCCGCCGATGGGTGGGGGCGAACAGAGTTTTCTATGGGTGGGGATGAACAGAGTTTTGTAGGGGTGGGGCCAAACTGAGCCGCGACCGTGAGGGAGCTGGTCCCCCATCCT
>JADFRO010000125.1 GCA_022561255.1 Planctomycetota bacterium
GCCGCCCCAAAGGGCGAATACGTTCCTGCTGAATGTGCAGTTGTTCACCGTCGGAGTGCTGCTGAAGTTGCCCATCCCGGCGCCGAGGGCGGCGCTGCTCCCGCTGAACTTGCAGTCGGTCACGGTCACGCTACTTTTGTAGTTACACATTCCGCCGCCACCATGAGCGGCGTAGTTCTCGCTAAATATGCAGTCGATTACCGTCGGACTGCTGTTGAAGTTGTACATCCCGCCTCCACTCTCGCCGTCTGCCGCGTTTCCGCCGGTAATAGTGAAGCCGTCGAGAACGGTGTCAGGTCCTTCGCCGTTGAAACACCGCACAACATGCAGCGCGTTGCCTTCGCCGTCGATAGTGGTCACTTCTGGTCCGGCGCAGCTGCGCAGGATGATCGCTTTGCCCAGAAAGTCGATCGCCTCTTTGTAGGTGCCCGGAGCGACGACGATCTCATCGCCGTTAACCGCCGCGTCGATCGCGCCTTGTATCGTGGCGTGCCCCGCCGGTACGTTGATGACGGCTGCCAGCGCAGTTGGCGCGGCCATCGACGAAAGCGTGACAACGAAGGACACGTGTTTGTAGAATCGACCGGCCATCTTGACTCCCCTTTGCGCCGCAACGTGATTTGAGGCGCGAGTGTCGAGTTCACGGAAAGGCCGAGAGACGCGCGAGAGCGCAAGGCAGAGACGACACGCATAGAACGCGCGCGAAGGGCACTGCTGTCCGAGAGAATCCGGTCCTACACTCCCTCCAAGCAGCGAAGATCGGGGACTCAGCCTTTCCCGACCTCAAGCTGCGATGGTAACTCCAGGGGCAGCTCGATTCAAGCGAAAACCGCATTTTTCGCCCTGATGCGTGCTCCTGAGGCCGTCAACGCCAACATGGTCGCCTCGCCGTAGGCGTACGATCCGATCCGGACCGAAACCTAGCCCGCTCCCGCACTCACACGGCGGGAGCGGGTTTTTTTATAGGGTTGGCGCAGATTCTGCGCGAAACTTCAATTGTGCCCTGACCGATGAACTTTTGGGTATATCGACCCGGTCCCACGGGAGTGGACCGGTCGGGCCCGGTGAGGTTCATCACCCATGCGAATCGAATCGATCGGTCATCCGCAAAGCAAGGGCATCGGTCAGCTTTCCAACGCGCAAGGCAACATCAAGAGCGACTCAACCACGCGTCTTTCCGCCGACGCCGAGCGCTTCGCCATCGAGCCCATCTCGACGACTACGGCCGTCGAGCGCAGCACTGAAACGGAGCCCGACGACCACGATGGCGGTCGCGCGAAAGGTGTCTTGCGTCTTCTTGAGGCCGGACATTTCAGCGGCGTCGCCGACGTACGCCTGCGGATCAACTTCTTCGATGAGCTCAGCGCCCGGTCGAGTGAGGCGACCAAAGAAGCGGTCGGCGACCAGGTTACGCAGCTCTCCGAGACGCTGGCTGGGACCGCGCAGCAACTCCTGGAGCCCTTCGCCACCGACGAAGAGTCGCAGGCGGCGTTGACCGAGCTATTGGCCTCCTTTGAGGCGGAACTTCAACAGGTTGCCGACGACGCCCTCGCCGCCGAGAACTTCGACCTGAGTGCTTTTACCGCAACGACCCAGACCGCTTTCGAGTCCTTCATCGAGCAGGCTGCTTCGATACTTGCTCCGCCGACAACCGATACACAGACGTCTGTCGATGAAGCCGAACCGGTAGAAATCGGCGCCGAACTTGACGATGCAGCCTCTACCGGCCGAACGACCGACGGCACTTCGGAGCTAAAGACGCTATCTAGCGACGGCTTGGTCGTTGAGGGCGCAGCACAGCTGCTTACGTCCAGTACGATCACGGAGTCGGCCGACGCTGACGTGATCGCGGCGGACACGACGTCGCGGTCGATCGACGATACGACCGATCTCGCCGACGCTGAACTCGTTTCCGCGACCGACGTCACCGTTGTCGACACATCAACAACGACGGAGTCGTCCGACACGTTGGACGATGCGATCGCTCTGTTGACGGCTGCGTTCCACGACGCGATCGTTTCACTTACCGAGTCGTTTGAGTCGACCACCACCCTGGACGATCCCGCGCCGTCGAACGGCAACGGCGGAGCGTACGACAAGTTCCTGGCGATCTACGACGGCCTTCGCTACGGCTCGACGGAACTCGATAGCACGGTGTAGCGAGACTTCGGCGCGCGTAACAGCTACGAACGGTCCGTCACAACGACCGAACCAACTCCGCGAAGTGCTTACCCCGCTCCGCGAAATTGCTGTACCCATCGAAACTCGGGGCTCCCGGCGAAAACAAGATCGTGTCTCCCGGGGTACTGCGAATTTGAGCCGCCGCCACGGCTTCCTCCAGGTCGTCGGTCTCCACGACCACGCACTTCTTAGCCTCCGCCGATGCATTCGTCTCGCAGCGGACCGCCGCAGCGAACGCCGGCCCGGATGCTCCGGTGCAGATCACCGCTTTGCACGACGAGGCCAACGCCCGCGCGACTTCTGCGAGCGAGACATTCTTACATTCTCCGCCGACGATCGCCACGGTGGTTCGGTGCGAAGTGTCATCGGAGTCGCCCTCCGTGATGGACTCAACCGCGGTGACCGTCGTAGCCGGCGCCGTGGACTTTGAGTCGTCGATGTAGGTGACGCCGTTGAGTGTTCGCACGACCTCAAGACGATGCGGGAGTCCCCGAAATTCGCCGATCGCACCACGCGCGATCCGCTCGTCGACGCCGAGCGCTCGGCAGATCGTCAATACGCACGCGGCGTTCGTGCGATTGTGTCGCCCCGGCACCCGCAACACGACGGGAGGTTCCGGCTGGACCACGCGCAGCAACTCCTGCTTCTCGCCGATCACGCCGGCGAGCATCGATTCCGCCTCACGATGAAGAGCTCCTACGATGACCTTTGCAATACCTCCACCGCGCACGATGTTGAGCTTGGCGTCGACATACTCACGAAACGATTCGTAGCGATCGAGGTGATGCGGTTCGATGTTGGTGATGACCGCGGTCGCAGGTCGCCATTCGATGCGCGGAAGATCCTCCAGTTGTGCGTTCGACATCTCCAGAATGACGAGGTCGCTCGCTCGGATCTTGTCGAGATCGCCCAAGAGGGACCGGCCGATGTTGCCGCCCAGGTGAACGCTGTTGAACAGTTTCGTTCCTGATACCCGCAGCGCCTCAAGCGCCGCAGCGAGCATGACGCACGTCGTGCTCTTACCATACGTTCCGGTCACGCCGACGACCGGCGCCGGACAGCGTTCACAGAAGAGGTTCATCTCCGTCGTCCACGCAACGCCGGCGTCGGCCACCGCACGGAACAGAGCGGACGTCTTCTTGCGAACGGCTGGGTTTACAACTACCAGATCGGTCTTGGAAAGGTCGATGTCGTCGTGACTTCCCAGAATAAGCTGGACGCCGAGATCGGCCACGGCCTCGACCGACTCGCGAAGCGTTTCTGCAGGAGCGCTATCCGTGACCGTTACTTTCGCCCCCTGTGCGATAAGCCATCTCGTTACGCCGACCCCGCCGCCGAAGCGCCCCAGCCCGATGACGAGAACACGCCGACCGGTGAGGCTGGGCGCATTCGCATTGGGGCGTGTTGTTTTCAAGACCATGACGCAGCGATCGTTTCGTCCATCCGCCTCGGCGTCCAGCTCGCCTCGCGACGCCGGTACGCCATTGTAGAACCGCTCCGATCCGAGACAACGCGGGCAACTTACGTATTGGGTTTGAAGCGTGGGTCTCGGTTCTGTGTCGAACGCGGGTTTTTCGCCCGTGCATCTCGCCTTTTTGTTGACAGGTCGCTTGCGAACCGCGTATAACTCCCCGACTGTCTCGCCCGTTGCGAAGGGTCGCCGATGCTCCGCTCGGGTGGATTTCTGAGAGCGGCAATAAGGCCGGCGCCTCCCCGATGAACGTAGTCGTCGGGCGGTGGGCCCGATCTTCCACGCCCCCGACATTCGGAGTGCTCCGTCGATGATTGATTCGTCCCGCACGTCGTTTTATAGCCGCAAGATACAACATGCTCTGGCGGCACTCAGCCTCGTCCCGCTTCTGGCGCTGGCGGGATGTCCCGGGACCGGCACGACCGATCCACCGCCCGACGACAACGGCGGTGGCGGAACCACTGTCGGCGTCACGGCTGAGATCATCAGCCCGTCCACACCCTTCGGCGTTTCCGTCGTCGACCCGCCGATCTCCGTGCTCTACAACCTGCCCGAGACCGCAACCGATGTCGAAGGGTTTTTTATTCCCGTTCTGGACGCGTCCAGCAACAGCATCGCCATCGACGACTCCCAGGTTGTCGCGATCAATCTTCTCGCCGGATCGGGAAATTTCTTCAACTTCGATCCCCAAGAGGCCGGCGTCGGTTTCTACCGCGTCGGCGTGAGTTACGTTCTTAACGGCGTCTCACTATCGATCGAAAGCTCGGCCGTCGTCCAGGTTCAGGGTTCACCCGATCCGATCTTCATACGCCCGGACCCGGAAGCGACCGTCTCGGTTGTTCAAGGGACCGACGTGGAGATTTCGTTCGACGCGCGCGATCCGCAGGACCAGGTACAGTGGCGATTGTTCCTTTTGACCCAAGCCGAGTTCGATACGATGGATGAAGTCGCCGCCGACGTTCTTGGTACGCCGCTCGCCATCGGGTTGGGAAACGTCGGCACCCTTACGCTCGTGACCGACGACTTGGACCCCGGTCGGTATCACCTGGGCGTTTCCGCGACCGATAGCGGTTTCTCGATTGCCGAGACTGTTGCAAGGGGCGAGTCGAGCCGGATCGTTACGATTCCAAACGCCACGACCTCCACGCCGATCATCGATATCCTCCCGTAACGCCGCGCCGAGGATGGTTTGACCTACGTTTCGCCCGGCCCGGTCACCCCACGTGTGTGAAAGTTTGCCGATCGACGCGGGTGCATCCGATAATGCCATTGCTGGCGGTCGGAGGGCGCCTCATCCCGCCGGATTGGTTGACAGACACTTATCCAGGGCGATATGATCGCCATCGGGACAGCGTTTTGGGGGCCGATCGCCCCCCCGCGTGGACCGGCATCCGGGTGGGGGAGGACGACGTTCGGCGTACGGTGACTCACGACGCGTAAACAGCCTCTTCCGCTCGCCGATGGTGTGCAATCCCACAATGACTTTCACCCGGGCTTGCGACCGACGCCGGAACCCAGGCCGACCGGTTGCTTGGTAACCGTGCGGTCGCCCCGCGCTATTGCCGGATCACACGCAGACGTTCGCAGTGGTGCGGACGGGATAATCCCAACGGGAGCATCTGCCAAATGACATTCAAACGGAAAGGTCGTCCAGCCATGCGTCTGAAGTTGCTTCTTTGCGCTGCATCTTTGGTCGCCCCGCTGGTCGTTGCACGCCACGCCGCCTCCGAGGAACGCAAGTTCTCCGTGATGCTGGCGCACTCGCCCAAGGCTTTCGTCGGCGCAGACGGTCGTCCCGGGCTCCCGCCCGACGGGTTATTCAACGTCGAGACGATCAACAAGGACTATTTCGACACGACGAATCCCGACATCGATTCATTCGCCGAGTATTGGGAAGAGATCAGCTACGGCGATGTGATTGTAACCGGCAGAACCTTTGGATGGGTTACGCTTCCCTGGGCGTTCGAGCCGGATGCGCCGAACGCTCCAGCCCGACCGTCGCCGGCGGACTTTATCAATCTACGCCTCTCCCGCATGACTTCCGAAGGGACGTTTGTCCCAGAACCTTTCGCCTACGGCGCGGGCGAGGATTTTTGCGATACTCACGCCAGTGGGGACAGTAGCTTCGAAGTGGGTCCTGCGGACTGCGGAGCGCTCATTATCAGGGATCTCGTCGGCACGCCACCGGGACCACCGCCCGCGCCTCCGCGGCGCGGACCGGGAATGCCCGATGTCGCGGCAGTGGGTATCAATGTGTGGACGCCCGGTGAGCGTTTCCTCGACGTCGACGGCGACAACCGGTGGGATGGGATCGACGAACTCAACGACATGATGTGTCACGGGCTTAACGGCTGCACCGGCATCTGCGCGCCCAGCGTGTGCGAGTTCAGCGCTGTATTCTGTGACACCAGCCCGTCGACTTCGATTTCTTCACGGGTGGAGTGCGCGCCAGGTGAGAGATGCGTGGTCGCTCGGGGTACGTGCAGTGATACGGGCGCTTTTTGCGTGACCAGCGCGCACTGCCCGGCTGGAACATGTAGCACCGGGGCAGCGAGCGAGCGACCCTGCGGCGGCGGCAACGTTGTGAAATGTACGGTCGGAAGGTGCAGTGATACGGGATTCGCCTGCGTAGACCCTGCGGATTGCCTCACTGGAACATGTGTCAACGAGACCTGCGGTGATCCCGAAGGGAGCGGCCCGCGTGGTTGCGACACGCCCGGCTGCGGGGACCTGGCGGGATTTGCAAGAGATTTTGATGGCGACGATTTCAGGAACGACGGTAACTGCGAAGTCGCGGAGCGCATCCCCTGCAATATCAGCGCCCAATGCCCGCAGCTAGACGCTAACACGCCGGGCGTATGCTTGCCTTCCGGCGTGTGCCGGGCGACGAACTGCCGTGAGGATGACGGAATCATTGACCTTCCTGATTGCTGCAGTCAGGAGGGTGAGCCGCAGGCGGCCTGCATTGAAGATGGCGGGGTCGATATCATTGCGGACCCGGAGGCGGAAGGCATCACCTGCGGCACGCTGATCCCCTGCTGTGAGTTCGACGCCGGCGGCGACGGCGGCGGCGGAGGCGACGGTGACAACGTGATCGATGTTCCCGAGCCGTTTGAGGACTACATGATCCGTTGGGAGCCCACCGGCGCAAGCAGCCCCGCCGTTTGGGTGATCGTTGACAGCGAATATGTTCGGAACAACTATCCCGGAGACGTGGAAGCACTGATCCGGCGCACCGGCAACGGCTATTACGACTCGCCGGACCTGTTCATGGACAACGGCAGCACCAAGATGATGCAGGACGCCGGCAACGATCGCTTCGCTTGGCATACCCCCAAACCGGGAAGGCGGAAGTTCAGTCCAAACCCATCGGTGCGCGACAGCGCGTATGAAACGGAAGAGGCCTGGTTTGATCCGTTCTGGACCGATCGGTACGGTTCGACCGTCCCGACCTGGCCGGGCGGCGACAGCCCGAACGTGGGGCGCAACAGTCCGGTCATTCGGCCGTTCGATCCCGACGAGCCGGTTCCGCAAGCCGTGGGCGGTACGCCCGGAAGGCGCTGGTTTAAGCCGAACCGCGGCGGGTGGAACGGACGTGGACGCGGGACCGGCGAAGACGACCGTTTCGTGGATCTAGACCTCGGTGGGGACGACCCCGACGGTACCATTCTTCCGGAGGAGACGTTCGGCTATTTCGACGGATGGGTCGAGCACGACGATCTCGCGTCGTCGAAGTACCACCGCACGGGCGACAAGCGCCTCGGCGAGATCACCTCGCCCACTAGCGACACAGTTGCTCTGGTGGGTTCGAGCGGAGCGTTGACTGCGATCTTCGGCCTCGATCTTGGGACGCACAATCCTAACACGGTTCCCGTCCTTGACAACTTCTGCGTGGCGGCTGGCCCCGGCGCGATTAACATCCACGGTGAGAAGGGTTTTGACGCGGGTGACGTTTGCATCTTGGAGTGGCTCACCTGGCGGACCGACGGAACAAGTCCGACGATTGCGACGCAATGGGAGATCGACAACGGTCGCTACCATCCCTTTGCGGGCCCACGGCGATGCGATAACAACTCGTCGCGGACCTGTGCGAGCGACGCAAATTGTCAATCCGGAGGAAAGTGTATCGCTGGTTCACTTGGCGTTGGCTTTAGGGACTACAACCTCGACGGAATGATCGATCAGGGCGAGGTCCGTCCGGAGCTGTCGGAGAACTACTCCGTCGATTCCGATCCGTTTACCCCCGACGACGGGACAGCTTCCAGCTATCCGTTCAACCGTCGGCGGTTGGTGGAGGATGTGGTTGAGGCGCTGGACGCCTCGGTCGACTGGAACGAATTCGCCGACGGG
>JADFRO010000126.1 GCA_022561255.1 Planctomycetota bacterium
CCACCCGTCCGATCACACCGCTGTTGCTGGAGAGGCCCAGTTCAAACACGAAATCGCCCGCCTTGTCCGCCTCGGTGACGTCGATGACCGCGTCGCGAACGCCGGGCTCGTTGCCCACGGGAATCACGCGGGCCGCAGTGAAAATGCGCGTATTGGTCAACCGCCGCTCCGCCGCCCTGGCCTCGACCAGGTTGAAGAGATCGTCCGGCGGATAGAGATGCAACTCGCGGCGAACGACTTTGTCCTGGGTCCGCGTGTTTCCGCGGACCGCGATTCTTCCGATACGAAACTGTTCGCCTTCGTTGATCTTGATTGTGATGCGCACCAGACCGGGCGTGTTGGAGAACACACGCATCGCCTCCACGGTGGCGTGGATGTAGCCAAGCTCCGCGTAGGTAAGCTGGATCGCACGCGCGTCCGCCTCAACGCGGGGCCGGTTGACCACCTCGCCCACGCGCGAAGTTATTCGCAACTGCAATTCCTGCGTAGAAAGATCGGCGTTGCCTTGGAACGTGACGTCTTCAATCTTGTACTGAGTCCCCTCCGCTACGGTAAACACGACGGTCATGTCATCACCGTCGGCACTGACCTCCTCACGAACGCTTACGGTGGCGTCCAAAAAGCCCTCGTCACGGTATAGGCGCTGCAAACGCAGGACGTCGGCCGCGACCCGATCGGGATCGAACGCGCCCGTGCGGATGAACCAAAAGGCAGTGTTCGTCTGGACGTGCTTTCTTAGCTTACGCTCGTCGATGCCGTCATTGCCCTCGAAACGAATCTCACGGATGCGAACTTGCTTGCCCTCGACGATCGTATAGACCAACGCGCCGCTCCGTTCGAGAAGATCGGCGTCAAACGCGACGGTGACGTGACGATATCCCGCGTCGCGGTAAAGGGTTTCGATGGCAAGCTGCCCGTCGCGAACCGAGTAGAGTTCGACCGGCGCGCTGACCCGTGGGTCAACGACATCCTTCAGTCGAGTGTTGCTGAGCTCGGCGTTTCCTTCGAAGCGTAGGGCCGTGATGACCGCACGTTCGTTCAGGTCGAAGACGACGCGCACCCCGCCGTCCGTGTCTTCGACTCGAAAGTTGGCCGCGATGAACCGGTCGGCTCGAATCAGTCGAACGGCAGCGGCCTGGAGTGCGTCCACGTCCAGGCGGTCGCCCACACGTACGCGAACGACGTCCTGGGCAAACGGCAGGCTGGAGGCGGTGACGCCGGTGAATTCGACGGCGGTGATCACGCGGGGAGGCGGTGCATCCTGCGCAGCGAGCGTGGTGGGAAGCGCTGACCAGCCGATCAGCACGCACGCAAGACCATACAAACGGAATGCGCCGCTCGCTGGAGGGGACGAAAGTTTCAACATGCCGTCCTGCTGAGACTGGGATCGAGTGGCGGCGCCGACATCTCCACCCGTAACCACGCCAACGACGGCGGGATCATACCACCGCCCGCGATCAAGGCCAAGCCGCTCGGTACACGCATGTGAAAAGTGACTACGGCGGAGGATGTGTAGCTTGGGCGGTTCAAAACGGTGCGGCGTCGCCAGCCGGTCGGTAAGACTCCACCTCGGCAGAATAGTTGCTGAAACGCGCCAGCTTACTTTCGAAGCTCAGAACGACGTCGCCGGTGGGGCCGTTGCGCTGCTTGGCGATGATCAAGTCGGCGAGGCCCTTGACCGAGTCGTCGTCGCGGTGGTAGTACTCTTCCCGATGGATCAACAGAACGAGGTCCGCGTCCTGCTCGATCGCGCCGGACTCTCTTAGATCGCTCATCAGCGGTTTCTTGTCGGCCCGCCCCTCTGCCATGCGGTTGAGTTGGGAGAGGGCGACGACGGGAATCTTCAACTCGCGCGCAAGACCCTTGAGCCCGCGGCTGATCGTCGCAATCTCGACCTGCCTGCTTTCGGCGCGGGGCTGATGCATGAGTTGCAGGTAGTCCACGAAGACGACTTGAATGTCGTAGCGCTGTTTCATGCGCCGAGCTTTGGAGCGCAGTTCCATAACGGTCATGCCGGCCGTGTCGTCCAAAAGCAGTCTCGATTTCTCGAAACGGTGAGCCGCGTCCTGGAGGTTTCGATGATCCTGATCGGAAAGTTTGAGCTTACGCAATCTGCTTAGGTCCACGCCCGCCTCTGCGCAAATGAGACGTTCGCCGACTTGCTCGTTGCTCATTTCCATCGAGAAGAAACCGACGGGCTTGTGTTGATCCAGAGCGATGTTGCGCGCGATCGTCAGACCCAGCGCCGTCTTTCCCATGGAGGGCCGACCGGCGAGAATGACCAGATCGCCGCCGCGCAGGCCTCCGGTCATGTCGTCGAAGTTGCGGAAACCCGTATCGAGTCCCTCGTGGGCGACGCCGTCGCGCAGGTGTTGGGCGAGGCGTGCGATCACGTCGCGTATTTCTACGGCGGTCCCCGAAACCCGTTGCTCGGTGGTCTCGAAGATTTTTTGCTCCGCCCGGTCGAGAATGTCCTTCGGATCGTCGAGGTTGGCGTAAGCGTGGTCGGAGATTTCCGACGCACAGCGGATCAGATCGCGAAGCATGCCGCAGTCCCGCACGATGCGGGCGTAATACTCGGCGTTCGCCCACTCGGCGAAGCTCTCCGCAAGCTGGATCATGTAGTCCTGCCCTCCGACGAACTCGTACAGGTCGCGGCGGCGCAGCTCGTCGGATACGACGATCAGATCGATCGCCTTGCCCGGATCGTCGTAAAGGTCGACGAGAATCTCAAACAGTTTTTGGTGGACGGGCAAGTAAAACCAGCGGCTCTCGCTGCGACCGATGATCGGGATGACCTCGGCGATGGCGTCGCGGCTCATCATCATCGAGCCGACAAGGGCCATCTCGGCGTCGAGATTCTGCGGCGGTACGCGCTCAACTCGCGCGGCGTTTGGCGGAGCAGTAGTCGAAGTCGAGCTACTCGTCGTTATGGTGGTCATGGCTGCCAGCCTCCATGCCGGCTTCAGACGGTGCTTCGTCGTCGTCCGACTCCTCCACCGGTTTCTCGCGAACCACCCAGACCTTGACGGCTGCGGATATCTCCGGTGCGAGATGGAGCTCGACGACGACGTTGTCGAGCCGGCGGATCGGTTCGGTGAGTGCGACGTGGTCAGGCTTAATGATGTATCCCTCTTCCGCGAGCGCATCGGTAATCTCGCGTCGGCCTACCGATCCGTAAAGGACGCCATCCTCGTTGGCCCGGGCGCGTATGGTCACTTCCACGTCGTTGAGCTGTGCCGCGAGGGCCTCGAGCTGCTTTCGCGCGTGAGCGATTTCCTCCTCGGCGATGCGTCGCGCCTCGGCGAGTTTGCGCGTGTTCGCCTCTGTAGGCTCGGTGGCTATGTGTTGGGGCAGCAGATAGTTACGAGCGTATCCGGCTGAGACGTCGACCACATCGCCGACGATTCCAAGGTGGTCAACATTCTTGCACAACAAAAGTTTCATGTCCGTCGTCCCAATCTTTCGCTGGTCTCTCTTAGGTCGCCGTTCGTTGGTCTTCAACGTCCCGGCGACGCGCTACGTTCGCAGGTAACTCGCCTAGAACGGAATGTCATCATCCGTCGGTGGTGGGGGAGCGTCGTTCATCGATGCTGCGCCGACCGCCGCAGGGGCGCCTCCTCCGCCGTCACCGCGGCTACCAAGGAACGTGAATTTTTCCACGAACACCTCATGTTTGCTGCGTTTGTCCCCTTCTTGCGTGGTCCACTGGTTTAGCTGAAGTCGTCCCTCGACCAGTACCGATCGCCCCTTCGCCATGTACTGGCTGAAGGTTTCGGCGCTACGGCCAAAGAGGGTGCAGTCGACGAAGCACACGTCCTCACGAGTATTCCCCTCCTTGTCACGCCACTTATGATTGGTCGCGATTCCGAACTTGCACACAGCCGTGCTCGAAGGCGTGTGACTCAACTGGGGATCCCTTGTTAGGTTCCCCATGAGGATGATTTTGTTGTAACTCGCCACGGTCAAGCCCTCACTACAGCAACACGTTTACGTTCCTTGGTCATTACACACCCTGCCACCGCGCTTACCAGCCCCTCGCAACGAATCGCGCTGCGGGCGTTCCGCTGGGCCCCGATTGCTACTTCGACGGAGCAGGTTCCGCCGAGGTTGCGGGTTTCGCCGAGGTTGCGGGTTTCGCTTCGGCGGCCTTGTCGCTGGGGCCACGTCGTGGACCCCGCGGCGAATAGTCGTCTCTGTCGTCACGCTCCGCTACCTGGGCGGTCATCGCTTTTTCCATCGCCTCGGGTGTAACGCCGTCGGCCCGAAGAACCAGTAGCCGAAGAATGTTCTCCGACAGCTGGGCGTCGCGCTCGAGTCCGCGGATCTTATCCCCGGCGGACTTGAAGTACACCAGAGCGTAAATGCCCCGCTTGCGCCCGTCGATCCGATAGGCGAGTCGGCGCTCCTCCCACCGCTTGCAGAAGAGTATCTCGGCCTCCGCTCGATCCATAAGTCGCCGGACCTCCGCCTCGCAGTTTTCGAAGGAACTTCCGAAGGTGGGGTCGAAAACAAACATCGCTTCATATTGGTTCAAGGTTGACAATCTCCCGCAACGATAACCGCTAGCCTGTCGCTCCGCATATCACGTATCGCTTGAGTCCAGACCGGGCGGATCACCATTATACTGATTCATCGCTTCGTTTGGGCCTTGGCGAATCCAACATTCGATCGCGTCAGCCGCCGATTTCACCGCCGCTTCAATGACCGGCGTTTCCTTGTCGCCAAAAGGGCGTAGCACGTAGGTCGCCGGGTCGCCGAGCGGTTCGCCGATACCCACACGCAGGCGGCACCACGCATCACTGCCGATCCGTTCCATCACGTCGCCCAGTCCGTTGTGCCCGCCGCTCGAACCGTCGCGTCGCATTCGCAGACGACCCAGCGGTAGGGCTAAGTCGTCCGCGATCACGATCATGTCCGCCAGATCGAGCTTATAAAACCGCCCGGCGGCGAGTACCGATTGTCCGCTACGGTTCATCCACGTTGTCGGCTTGAGCAAAACTACGCGCTCACCAAAGACGTTCACCGATCCGAACCACGCGTGGAATTTTTCGACGGAAAAATCAACGCGCCAGCGGGCGGCCAACCGGTCCACCACGTCGAACCCCACGTTGTGCCGAGTTCCGGCGTACTTGGGACCGGGATTTCCCAGCCCGACGATCATCTTCACGGTGTTACGCCAACGAGGCTACGATCCCTTATCAGCGCCATCAGCGCCCTCATCATCCTTCCGTACACGCCCGATACGCTCCGGCTCTTCCGAGGATTCTTCACCCTCCTGCTCCGGCGTCTCGGTTTCTTCCTCATGGATCGCCAGCACCTTCACCGTTGCGACGCGGTCCTCCGCGTCGGCGAGGGCCGCGACGCCTTCCGGCAGTTCAAGATCCTTCACGAGCAGCGAGTCGCCCACTCCCAAATCAGTTACAAGGGGGTGTAACGTGTCGGGGATCACAGTCACCGTGCATTCGACCTCGAGCTCGGCCATCAACTGGTCCAGGATTCCGCCATCCGCGATGCCCTTCGCCGTTCCCCGAAGCTCGATGCCGACGCGGACGCGGACGAGTTCCGTCAGATCAACCCGCGTAAGGTCCAGATGGATCGGCGTCGTGGCAAAGTGGTCATACTGAACCTTTTTGATCAGATACGGTTTCTTGTTCTTGCCGATCTGAACCTCGAGCGTTCGGGCGCCGTGGGCGAGGGCAACCTCGACCTCGTGCTGTTCGAGGGTGATGGACTCGGGCTTTTCGCCGTGGCCATAGATCACCGCCGGTAGCTTTCCCGTCGCTCGAAGCGCTCGGGCGACCCTCGTGCCCGTTGCGGTTCGCTTCTCACCTCGTAGCGTTGTCTGTTCCATGGGTTACCCTAAACCTCTCCATTGGTTCTTAGCAGAAAAGCGCGCTGACCGATCGATGCTCGTGGATGCGACGAATCGCTTCGCCGACGAGGTCGGCGACCGACAAGATCGTAAGGTTGCTCAGCTTTTCCTTGACTTCTGCACGAATCGGAATCGTGTCTGTCACTACGATTTCATTAAGGTTCGCGGCGCTGAGGCGCTCGACGGCAGATCCGGCGAAAACCCCGTGCGTTGCAGCCACGTAGATTCCTGTGGCACCGTGTTTTCGCACGAGCTTGGCCGCCTCACACACCGTCCCCGCCGTTGTGATCATGTCGTCGAACATCATCACGTTGCGTCCGTCGACGTTTCCGATAATGCTTACGGCGACGGTCGCGTCGCCGGTCAACCGGCGCTTGTGAACCACGGCGAGCTCTCCGCCGATTCGCGCCGCAAAATCGCTACCGAACTTGATGTTGCCTACGTCCGGTGAAACGAGCACGGCGTCGTGAAGGTTGCCTTCGACGAAATGTTTCGCGAGCAGCGGAGCGGCCGTTAGATGGTCGACCGGAATGTCGAAAAAACCTTGAATCTGATCGGCGTGAAGGTTCATGGTCAACACACGGTCAGCGCCGGCTTTGGTAAGCATGTTGGCGACGAGCTTGGCCGTGATCGGCGTACGACCCTCGGACTTGCGATCCTGTCGCGCGTAGCCGAAGTAGGGGATCACGGCTGTGATTCGTTTTGCACTGGCACGCCGCAAGCAGTCGATGAAGATCAGCAGCTCCATGAGCCTGTCGTTAACCGGCGGACAGGTTGCCTGCACCACGAAGCAATCCTTGCCGCGAACGTCGTCGTCGAGTTTGATGAGCGTCTCGCCATCAGGAAATGTGCTGGTGATGGCCTTTCCGCGCTGTAGCCCAAGGTATTTGCAGATCTTGTCGGTTAGCTCCGAGGATGCGGATCCGCCGAACACAACGATCCCGTTGTCGAAAGCGCTGGGTGATTTCTGGCCGTTGGGAGTCACGATGTTCCTGCCTCAATCGGTGCCGCTTGCGTTACGGACGAGCCGTCTTGCACTGTCTCACCTTCTGCGACGCGTACAAACGGTCCGATGCGACAGCCCACGCCGATCGTCGCCCCAACCCCGATGAACGTAAACGGCAGAATCGTTGTGTCCTTGCCCACGGACACGTCCGCTTCAATCCAGGTATTGTCCGGATCCACGATCGTAACGCCGTCTTCCATCAGCGTGGCCTGAAGTCGATCCTGCATGATTCGGCTGACCGCTGCGAGGTCGATTCGGGAGTTAATCCCAATCGCTTCCTCGGCCGGAATCTCGACCTTGGCTGATACGCCGTGGCCCTTCTCCCGCAGGAGTTTGATCGCGTCCGTCAGGTAATACTCACCCTTCGACGACGAGGGCTTGATCCGCTCCAACGTCTCAAAAAGCTGCTCCGCATCGAAGCAGTAATAGCTCGGATTAACCTCGTGAATCTCGCGTTGCTCGGTGTTACAGTCGCGGTGCTCTACAATCGCCTTCAGATTCCCGTCGTCATCGCGAACGATACGTCCGTATCCGGTTGGATCGTCCAAGACCGTCGTGGCCAGGGTTACTGCGTCGTCCGATTCCTCGCGGACCTCAAGAAGGTCCACCAGCGTTGCACGACGTACGAGCGGCATGTCCCCGGCGATCACCATGACACTACCTGAAAAGTCCTTTAACGCCTTTCGGCAACAGAGCACCGCGTGGGCCGTCCCACGCTGCTCGACCTGCTCAATCCAGGTGATGTCGCGCTCAGCCGCGAACCGCTTGGTCACCTTCCGGCGACCGTGGCCCACGACCACAAGAAGTCGGTCAACGCCGGCCAATCGACACGCGCTGACGACGTAGCCGAGCATCGGTCTGCCGCAAACCTCGTGCAGAACCTTCGGCTCGTCGCTCTTCATTCGGGTGCTCTTGCCGGCGGCGAGCACGATGACTGCGACTTCTTTCTCTGGAGCGTCACCCACGGTTCAACGCACTCCCAATCGGGCAACGCGAGCCCTGCGGTCCATTACCCGGCCAGGGCTCGAACCTGGAACGCCAGGACCAAAACCTGGTGTGTTACCATTACACCACCGGGCATCTGCCATCGGAGTCCGAGCGACGGACCCCGGGG
>JADFRO010000127.1 GCA_022561255.1 Planctomycetota bacterium
GGTGGCCGCCATGCCAGGAGAGTCAGCGGCCTCGTCCGGGAGAAACATAATGGTCACACGCCACATTGGCAACGGTCTACTGCTCATGGTGATTGTTTGGAGCGTCTCTCCCGCTGGGTGTGCAACGGCGCGGTGGACGCCGCTCCCTATCGTTTCGCTGGGTGAGTCGCTGGACCCACTGAATGAGTGGTTTAATGCTCAGCCTAAGAAACCCCACTTCATAGCGATCCTATCGCCCACGTGTGGGGCGTGTGTTGCCGGGGCCGTAGCTGTCGACGAAGCTATTGTTAAAGCGTATGCAGAGGCGGAGATCGCCATCAGTGTCGTCTGGATCGGTATCTCGCCTAGCGACGGCGCGGACGCGGCCAGTCGAGCTGCGACGATCTTTGACGACCCTCGCGTGGCCCAATTTCACGATCCGCGGCAATTGGTCGGGCAGGCTTTTGCAAAGGGGTTGCTGAAAAGTCCGCCGGCCTGGGACATTTACTTGTTCTATGCTCGGGGAAGTACGTGGAGCAATCGCGACCCTCCGAAGCCGACGCAGTGGATGCACCAACTGGGCTCCGACGTGGCGGACCAGGCTCACAGACGCTCCGGCGATGCCCTGTCAGCCGGGTTGTATCAGGTCATGGCTGATCTGGGCATGAAGCCGTCAGCCGATTCACCGCCAACTAGCCGACAACTTGTGGAGGCAAACAGGCGCGCCAACGTGGCCATTGCTGCCGCGCGTCACGCTGAAACTCAGGGCCAAAAAGGGGGCACAGGCGCGTGTGCCCGCTGCACGGCCTCCGGGACAATCGGCCAATGCTCGCGGGCGGGTTGGCGATATCTTATTCTGGCCAAGCCCGCCGGTGCAAACGGGGGGATTCTTGTCATGGGCGGTCAGACACGACCCGATATCGATGCGCCAACTTGCATGAAGACGAAGAAGGGCGCGGTCGTGCTCGATGTTGCCAAGATGACCTGTCCCGATTGTCCATTCACCGTTGCGTCGGCCGTTCTATTCCTTGCGGGCGTCGAGCAGGTAGAGGTGGACGCTGACGCCAAGCGAGCATGTGTCGTGATCGATCCGCCGGGCACGGTTAGCGATAAGCAGTTGATCGCGGCCATCCGCCAAAGAGGATACGAAGCGAAGGTCGTCGATGCCCGCTAGGAAGCTGATTGTAAGGCGCGGAGCATCAGCATGATGACGGCGAATATCCTCACACGGGGTCTGAGGCGTCCTGGGCGACTCTACGACGTTTGATAGCGGCCCTGGGTGTCTGTTCGGTCGCAAATCGCGTCAGCGGTCGTCTGTGCGTGTTGTGCGACGGGTTACCGACGTCGTCACGAAGCGGCGAGCCGTTTCACGTGGCACGTTCGTAACTTGGTGCCAGCCTATCGACACCTGACTATCGTTCGTTTCCGTTACCGGGTAGTCTATCCGAAATGGGGCGAAATGGTACGAAATCGGGTAGTACACTTGCAACAGGTGAAACGCGCAAGTATGCTTCTAGCAACTGGTTACAGCGTTTACTGTTGGCCGCTTACGACCTTTGGGAGCAGGAAGTCGCAGGTTCGAATCCTGTCGCCCCGAATTGTCCGCCTGTGTGCTGCGCCACCACGCGCCGTAGAGGCGGCATGATTGCTGGGCCGTTAGCCTTTGGCCGAAGAAAACCGACATATCCGGATTGTCCTGGCCAAACCTGAAATCTGAAATGTAATTGGAAACTGTGCGAATTGCGCACCCTGTTTCGGATGCGATCGCGTCAGGGGTCATCGCATCAACATGCATGCCCAACGCGAGCAGGGACTTTCCTTTTCTAATCCGGCGCGGTTCGGTCAGGAACCGATACGACTTCATGAGGAAGTGAATCGCGTTTTCACTTGTTAGGCGACGAAGCGATAAGCCTACACGCGGGCAACGGTATATGATTCTCGGTTTCGGCTTGGTCCACGCAAGCGAAAGAGGGCTGGTGCTATTCCACACGCGCCGGCCCGCGATCCGCGAGTCTAACGCACGCACCGAGTCTGAGCGGGTTAACTGTAAAATGTGATCTACGGTTGTGGAAGGACCGTCAATCAGTTCAATCTCTTCTCGCTCGATTCCGCGGATCAGGATGCCGCCGAACCCGTCAACATCGCCGAACGAGATGTCCACCCCCTTAAAACTACCGCCCCGATACCCGCGGCCGACTCGATGGAAATACCAACGCCCACAGGTTTTCTGGAGCGTATCGCAGTGCGTAAACGGATCCGGATGATCCTCACTATGATAGTATACCTCTACCTCCGTAAGTCGGTGCCGAATGCCGGCGACGTACAACACGCTCCCAGTGAGCAGGCGCATGGCGATTGCAGACATCCAATCGCCGACCTCGCCGGTCGACAACGCAGCTCGCCGCTGTAGGACTGACAACCATGCCCTCTGATCGGCGTCTCCTGGCACCAATAGATGCTCCCGTACGAACGTTGTGTATTCCCAGTTTCCGATCCCGTCTCTCGGGCTCGAGCCCCACGCCACGACACAAGAATCTGGTCCACAAGTCTCTCGCTGATTCCGGGCGTTGGGTCAAGCGAGAACCGCCCTGCGTATCCAAGTCGGACGAGCCCAAGCCATATCGTAGGTTGATCAGATACGCTGCTCGTTGGTTGGAAACTCCGCGCGCCATCCTGTCGGCCATCCCCACACCGTGTTATCATGGCGCGCGAATTGCCTACGTTTGATTACGAATGCAGCGGTGGAGGTTTCCCATGCCCCAGGTTGATTCACGCTCACGATTGCGGTCGGCAGCGGCGTTCGAGCGAGCGACTGCCGTCCTTCCCGGCGGCGTCAACAGCCCCGTCCGAGCGTTCAAAGCGGTCGGCGGCTCCCCGGTCTTCGTCGAGCGGGCGGCCGGTCCGTACGTCTTCGATCTCGACGGGGCGCGGTACGCCGACCTCGTCGGCAGTTGGGGGCCTGCAATCGTCGGTCACGCCCATCCTGCCGTAGTCGAAGCCGTCGTTCGTGCAGCAGAAAAAGGGATCAGCTTCGGTGCCTGCTGCGAGGCGGAAGCTGAGCTTGGCGAGTTGATTGTAGGAGCGCTGCCGTCGATCGAGCTGGTCCGTTTCGTCAATAGCGGTACCGAGGCGACGATGAGCGCACTCCGCCTGGCCAGGGCTGTTACGGGTCGAACCAAGACCGTCAAGTTCGTCGGTTGCTACCACGGTCACGTGGATTCGCTGCTCGTAGCCGCCGGCTCGGGAGCCGCGACGCTCGGAACGCCCGACTCGGCTGGAGTGCCCAAGAGCTTCGCGGAGACGACGCTGCTCGTTGCGTTCAACGACGCGGCTGCGGTCGATCGGCTCATGAGTGAACACGCGACCGACGTAGCAGCCATTGTGGTCGAGCCCATCGCCGGCAACATGGGTTTTGTTCCCCCCGTCGACGGCTTCTTGCAGAAGTTACGCTCGATTTGTGATCGCCAGGGCAGCCTGCTGATCTTCGACGAGGTGATGACCGGGTTCCGCGTCGCGTGGGGCGGGTATCAAAACGTGTGTGGAGTCACCCCGGACATAACCTGCTTGGGTAAGGTCATCGGCGGCGGCATGCCGGTGGCAGCGTACGGCGGTTCGCGCGACGTAATGAATCACGTCAGCCCGCTTGGGTCGATGTACCAAGCCGGCACGTTAAGCGGCAGTCCGGTGGGCATGGCCGCCGGTACGGCGACGCTGAAGCTCTGCAGTGCGGACGGGTTTTATGAGTCACTTTCACAGAAGAGTCAACGTCTAGCCGACGGGTTTTCACGCGCGGCTGGATCGGCCGGCGACGCGCTGCAAACCAACGCCTGCGGCGGCATGTTCGGCGCGTCGTTCTCGGTGTCGCCCGTGCGTAACTTCGAGGATGCGAAGGCGTGCGATCACAAGCGGTTTGCAATATTTTTCAACCTGATGCTCGACCGCGGCGTTTGGCTGCCGCCCTCCGGCTACGAGGCGATGTTCGTATCCTCCGCGCACGACGACGAAGCGATCGAGTTGATTCTTGAGGCGGCGAACCACTGTTTCGGCGAGGTTGTGTCGTGACGGTCCTTCGAGTCGGAACGCGCGGCAGCGACCTGGCGCTTTGGCAGAGCAACTGGGTAAGCGAGCGCCTGCGCGTCGCTCATCCCGATGTAAGCATCGAGCGCATCATCATCAAGACGCACGGCGACGTTGCCGTTGACCAGCGCTTCGACGCGGATTGGCCTGTGGGAGGCTTTGTCGGCGCGATCGAACAGGCGTTATCAAACGGTGAGATCGACTTCGCCGTTCATAGTTACAAGGACTTGCAGACGGCTGTGACGCCGGGACTGGTCGTAGCCGCCATTCCCGAAAGGGAAGCATCGCACGACGTTCTCGTACTCCGCGAAATGGTTGATTTAAGTGATCTTCCGCCTGGCTTTAAGATTGGTACGAGTAGCCCACGGCGAGCGGCCCAGTTTCGCCGGCTCGGTGACGTCGAGATTGTGGCGATTCGCGGTAACGTTGGAACCCGCGTTGCGAAGGTGGAGACGGAAGGGCTCGACGGCGTGGTGCTGGCTGCAGCCGGTCTAAAGCGGTTGGGGATCGATCCCCCTCGGCGAATCGACTTGCCCGTGGATCGATTCGTTCCCGCTCCTGCGCAGGGAGCGCTGGCGATACAGACACGGGAGAACGACGACGCTCGCGAATTCGTAGCCGCGCTCGATCACAGTCAGTCGCGGCGTATGGTCGAGTCGGAGCGCGAGTTCCTGCGCAGTGTTGGCGCCGGCTGTCACACTCCTGTGGCTGCACTCGCATCGCTGGACGGCGACACCGTTTCGCTTCATGCCCAACTGTTCAGCGAAGACGGTAAACGCCTGGCTGAGGGCGTGGAGAGCGGAAGCGATCCTAGCGGGGTGGGTCAGCGCCTCGCGGTTCGCTTGCTTGGCGAACTGGGTTGAACCTCAGCGGAGCTTGAGTGTGAACGTCTGGGCGACACGCGACGAAACGTCTGATGGTCCGTTGTGCGTCGCGCTGCGCGGCGCGGGTTTGGAGGTCGTTCACGAACCCGTCATACGGCGCAGTGTCGTCGACGGTTGGGACGTCGACGCTGTATCTTCTCTGGGGCCGACGGATTGGCTTGTCTTAACCAGCGTCTTTGCGATCGAAGTGGTTGCGTCCGCGACTCAGTCTCGTACGCCGTGCGTCGCTGTCGTGGGCGATCGATCGCGCGAGGCTGCGTCCGGGGCTGGTTTTCGTGTCGAGCTCGTCGCTTCAGACGGTGGAGCAGCCAGCCTGTTCGCCGAGCTTCGAGAGCGCGTGTCGTCCGGTTCCGTGTGTTACCCGCGATCGTCGCTGGCGAAGGTTGCGCCGCCTTGGGGCGATGTGAAAGTGCGTAGCCCCGTTTTATACGAGACCGCTCCCCGCGTTTTCGACCGAAGTGTCGTCGATCGGATCGATGTCGTAGCGGTGACAAGCCCGTCGGCGGTCCGCGCGATAGGAAAGATCGATCGCCCGTTCGCCAGCATCGGACCGACTACGACGATTGCGCTGACGGAGTTGGGCATTCGTCCTTGTGTTGAGGCTTCCACCCCGACGTTCGACGCTCTCGCCGGCGCGATCAGCGGGTACTCCGCCGAGTAACAACGACGTCGCGTTGAGCACTTACAATGTTACGACGAGCAAACGGTCGACTCGGCTTCGCGTGTGGCCTCGCCGTTTCCCTCCCCCCTTTACAAGGGGGGACCGAGGGGGGTCGTCCGCAACGCTTGATCGTCAAGTGTACTGCGAAGGACAAACGGCCGACTCGGCGCTATCTGAGGGCTCGCTTCTTTTCGGATCGTTGAGTATCGACCGTGTGATCTGTGACGCGCAGTTCGTCGCGGAACGAATGCAGCCGTTGATCGACACACCCTCGATGTAGTTGCCGATCGCATAAAGCCCTTGAGTCGAGGACAAAGCGGACTTGAACGCTGCGATCCGTTTTTGATGGCCGAGGTGGTATTGGGGAATCGCGTTTCGGTGGCGACAGATGTCCACCAAGACCGGATCGCGACGAAGGCCCAGGACGCCGCGCAGGACTTTCAATGTTTCAGCCAGCAGGTCTTCGTCTAAGCGCTCAATGGCCAACGGATCGCGTGACCCGCCAACAAAAGCGCGGAACAGGCAGTGGTCCGGGCAAGCGTGGTGGGGAAACACGCTGCTCGCCCACAGGACACCCAGCAGAGGAAAATCCAGTTCGTTATGCGGAACGAGGAATCCAAAACCCTTTAGGTCGTGTGCGACGTCGGCTCGACGAAAACCGAGGTTCAATACGACGAGTGAGACGCATTCGATCGCCTCGATCGCAGCGGTAGCGGCGGGAACCAGCGGTTCGAGGATGCGAGCGGTGTGCGACGCGGGCAGAGCGCTCACGACGCGCCGTGCGCGAATAATTTCCTCGCCGTCGCGTTCGCCCGCGTCTGTCGATCTGTAGGTGACTTCGAAGCCCATCTTCGCCCGGCGAACCGATTCGACCGAGCGGCCCGTCATGCAATCGTCACCGAGTCGCCGGCCGAGCGCGCCGGTCAGCGCGCCCAGTCCGCCGTCGAGACTGATCAACCCTCGCCAGCGACGCGGACGCTTCGACTTCGCATTGCGGCGAGCGCGCAACGCTGCGCGAAGGCCGAAGAGAAGTGGACTGCGGGCCTCCCTGTCGAACTTGGCAACGGATGGAAAGCACGCTTGCAAACTGAGCTTGCTGATGTCGCCCGAGAAGATGCCCGCGACGGCGGAGCTTACGAACGTATCGGTGACTTCGCGTCCCAGCCGACGTATCGCAGCCTGTTCGATCGTCTGCTCACTCGTTGTGCCCCGCTTCGATGCAACAAGGCCTCCCATCAGGCGAAAGCGACTTGTGAACCCAAGAAGCGGTGTGGTTAGCATCGCGGCGGGATTCGACGGAACGGCATGGAGTCGACCGGCTCTTAGGAGATACCGCCTGTTGGCGGCGCGATCAGCCACGATCACCCGAACGTCACTCGAGAGATCAGCCAGAAGATCCTCGAACGTGGGGTCACGAACGACCACGTTGAACGGACCTTTTTCCAACAGGAACCCGTCGCGTTGCTGAGTCTGCGTGCAGCCGCCGACGGTTCGACCGGCTTCGATGAGTCGCACCGACACGCCGGCTTTCTTCAAACACCACGCGGCGGTCAGCCCACTGATCCCGCCGCCGAGAACGACGACCTCGAAGAGCTTGCGATCCATGGCATCTACGCTCTCGTCGCTACGGGCGGGGTTGCCTCGGCCGACGCTCGCCTCGTAGTTTCGATCAGCCGTTGAACGTTGGCGAACGGCGTATCTTTGAGCAAGCCGTGGTTGAGGTTGAGGATATGTCCTTGTCGTCCGCCGGCCTCGACGCACCGTCGAACAGCCTCGTCAATGTCTTGAACGGAGCCGGTTGCGACGAGGCTGTTGCTGACGTTGCCCTGAAACGCGACGCGATCGCCGAATTCCCTGCGGGCCGACTCCAAGTCCACGCAGCCGCCGACGCTCAAGACGTCCGCGCCGGACTGTACCATGAGCCCGACGTCGGGCTGCTCTTTGGCGAACAGAATCGTGGGGACCGAGTGACCCAGCTCTGCGAAAATTCTCGTGTGATAGGGGTGAGCGAACGTCGCGTATTCCTGAGGCGTGACGAGGTCGGCCACCGACTCGAAGAGCTGGACGGCGTCGACGCCCGATTCGATCTGAAACCGAAGATAGGCGATCGTCGCATCGGTCAGCACGTCGAGAAGCGCGTGACAACGAGAAGCTTGCTCTCGCAGAAAGGCTAGGGCGCGAGCGGGACGCGCACCGGGACTTGCGCCCTCGATTAGAAAGAAGGCGAGTGTCAGTGGCGCGCCCGCGAATCCCAGTAGCGGGAGTTCACCATCAAGCGTCCGCTGCACCGTGCGAATTGCGCGCCCTATGAATTCCAGATCGGTGGGCGGATCAACGGATCGAAGCGTCGACGCGTCGCTGTCCGCCGGCCAGGATTCACGAAG
>JADFRO010000128.1 GCA_022561255.1 Planctomycetota bacterium
TTGTGCGCTTGCGCGTTCTACGGCGTTTAGCAGGCTCCCCCCCGGTTTGCGCGGGGCACGGGGTCGCACCCCTCCTGGTCGTCCGCGCCGCCCGAGGCTCGCACCCGTGCGGTGGTGCTGGCGCACATTCCCCACGACGACCCGCCCCGGACGATGGTACCGATGAGGTCGGCACATTTCTTCGTCCGATATTATAGGCGCGCTAACGCCGAGTTTATTGCGGCAGTTTCCGGTGGGTACGTGCCCAAAACACGCGGCGGGAGGTTCGCTCGTCGCCAATATACCACCCCTCGAGTTGGTGACCCCCCGGAAAGCAGCCTCGATGCGGATCATTATACACGGATGCCGCAATATGCGAAGTGGCGTGTGGGGGGATCGGGGATCACGGCTGGCGGATACAGCGAGGTCGTTGGGCGTTACGGTTCCAGTTGGGCGATCTTGCCCTGCCGCTCGGGAACGTTCTGAAGCCTCTTCTCAGCCGGTCGCTCTGCCAGATAGACGACCCGCCCGGAAGTCTCGCGCCATACCTGTGGCGGCTCGAAGGCGTCGTAACCGTCGACGCCGCTGTGCCACAACTCCCCGAGCGACCGTAACTCATCGGACACAATAAAGACACGTTGAACGTCACGGGAATCAGGGAGGCCTAAGGGGTCGATCTTGTTCTGCGACATGTAGTACGCGGTTGCGGGCGTGTAACGAGCGAGCACGGCACATCGGGACGGTCCAAACGCTTTGCACTCGTTCAGAACGTCCTCAATTTCCACGAGGCCGTTGAGTTCGCTGCTGAGGTAGGTCTGCCGGGCGACGCTGACAATGGGGTGTGCCATGAGAATCACGATGACCGAGACCGTTATGGCCGCGACGATGCGACTCGGCCAGAGCCGGGCGATTCGCTCGCGCACCTCATCAAGTCCGCAAGCCGCGCACGCCAGAACAAGTGGAAGGGCGAAGAGCCAGGTTCGGGTTGGCATCGGCGCTCGCATTGCGGTCACGGCCGCCAACGCTCCTCCCAGAATGAAAATGGGTAACAGACGCTGTGGCGTTGGCTTTCGCAGGGCGGAGCCGAAGAAAGTAATCAATCCGATCGCGAGTAACCAGGGCCAAACTACCGACGATCGGTGCGTCCAGTCGTGTAGGACGGAACTGAGCATGCTGTCATACGATCCGACGTGCTCCCCCAGAATCCGGTAAGCCATCTCCGTGCTACGCGTGAACGCGGATACGCCGTCCACGATGAGAATCGGGATGTACATCGCCAATGTTAGTAGACCGCAGACGCCGAAGGCTCCGACCATGCAGCGGAACCAATTCCGGCGAACCGGCGTGTTTTTCGGTAGTTTTCGCCAGTGGTACAGCATCGCAGCGGTCATGCCCAAGGCGGGGCAGACCATAACCGGGATCGTGTATGCGCCGAGTGCGGTGAGAACCGCCCAGGCGATCCATACCCAGCGTTGGGAGCCACGTACGATCAGATGAAGCGTGCACAGCGTTGTGAGCGTCGTGAACAGCGCGAGCCACGAATAGCCGCGTGCGTTCGACGAGTATTCGATCAGGGGCGCCGAGACGCTGACTGCGATCGCCGCGAGTATTGTGGAAACCCAGCGACGCGAAAGAGACCAGGCCAACCACGCTGATGCTGGAATCAGCAAGACGCCGCCCACGAACGCCGGGATCCGGAGCACCCCCGGCGAGGTTCCGAAGAGCGCGCTCACGAATCGCACCATCAAGGTGTGAAACACGTGGTTGTTGGGAATGTAGTGCGTGGCGATAAACGTCGGTGATTGCGTGACGAAGTGGAGGAAGTTGTACGCCTCGTCGTAACGCATGGGATGGCTGGCGAGGAAGAGTAGGCGTACGACGGCGCCGATGCCGATGGCCAGAAACAGGCACGCGAAGTACAGCCTCGTTCGGCGTATCGGTTCGACCGCATCACGATCAGGCGGGGCGACCGGCCTGGGTGCCACCGGAGGCGGCGCGGCGTCGAGTCTTGGGGACGACTCCGGCGCGTCGCGGCACTCGTGGTGCCGGCCTTTACGTTTCCGAACGAGACGTCCGCTGAGTCTTCCCTTTCGGGATGCGCGCTCGACCGTACGGCGTTTTTCACTCCGAGCGGCGCTCTCGGCGCGTGGCGCGTCCGATTCGCTTCGGCCGCGATACCCCCGTTCGCCGCGGCGGCGCCGGTGCTTTCCGGAATCTGTTGTTCTGCCGCGCCGACGTTCCAAGCGTACGCTCCTCGCAAGCTCTTCCCAGCAGGTTCTTCGGACGGCTATGAGGAGGTCTTAAGAAGCAGGCAGGCCAAACGGGTCCGTCAGGGATGTCCCCGGCGCGATGCAGGTCTTCCCGATTCGTGAGGTGGGCGTAGCGGCAGCTGTGGTGGAGCGTACGGCTGTCAGTTCGGGGCAAGAATTGCCGATCGCAGCACCGATATCACCTTCGACAAGTACTTTTTCAAACGGCAGAGCTGCAGATGACCACCCAGACGGTGAAGATCGAAACGCACAAGGAGGTCATGCTCGACCGTCTACGCGCCGGTCGTGACTACGAGTTCCTCACCATGGCCCAGCCGTACTTGGACGTCCGTCCCGAGGACGCCTACGTTCGGCTCATGGCTAGCCGGAGCTATCTGAAGCTCGGGTTGGTGCCCGCGGCGAGGGAGCTTCTGGAGCGCGTTCCCCCAGCGATCGTGCTGCCGCCGGAGTTCGAGGCGGTTCGAGCGGCGCTGGCCGACCTGCCGGGCGGGCCGATTCCGTGGCGAACGCACAAGGAGCGGTTCGACGCCAATCTCGGCGCCCTGACGAAACGGGGCATCGACGTGAGTGCGATCCGCGAGGCGTGGGGTCGGCACGAGAGCGACTATCAGCTATTTCGCGATGAGAAGGGCGCCGATCAGGTGCGCGAGCGCGATGCGGCGGGGCGGTGGGACTGGTTTCCCACGCTATGCGACCACGCAGTGGCTGACGCGGAGCGCGCGCTTCCCGACGGAATCTCGGCGAACATGCCAGGCCCCTATGCCTTCGAGGGGCTGGGATTGGGTGGATATTTCGAGCGTATCTACCGGGCAACGGTCGACACGTTTTTGGGGTTCAGCTGCGCTCTGCTGGTTGTGGAGCCTCGGCCGGCGCGGTTCGCGGCACTGCTACACCTACGCGACTGGGAAGCCTTGCTCTCGGACGAGCGTGTCATGCTGTTTGTGGGCGAAGGCTGCATGGAGGCATTTCGATCCGCGTGGGACAGCGATCTTGACCTTCCCTGGCCCCAGCTCGTGATGACCACCGGAACGGTTCCGGCTGACGCCACGCCTCGTGTAGCCGATGTGGTTGAAGCAGCGGCCAACGTCCGCGAGAACGCCGTTCGTGAGTCAATGCAGGATCTTGGAAGGCGCTACGCGCACCGGACACCGCAGTTTTGGGCCAAGCGTTTCGCGGCCGCGCTCGATGGAAGCGGTGAGCCGCTGCGCATCCTTACGGCGGTCAGCACGCATACCACGTTCCTGCAACACTCGATACGCGATACAAAACGCGCGTTTGAGTCGCTCGGCCACAAGTGTGTGGTGTTGACGGACGACACGCCTTATGGAATTACGGGTCCGCTGACGTTTCACAACGCGATTCGAGAATTGGATCCCGATCTCTTTTTCATACTCGATCACCTTCGATCGGCCTTGGAGACGGCTGTTCCCAAGAACCTACCGATCTTGACGTGGGATCAGGATCAGCTTCCACACGTTCTGACCCGCGAAAACCTGCAACGGATCGCTCCGCACGATTTTCTAGCCGGGTGTTCCAAGTCGCGGTGTGTCGCTATGGGATGCAACCCGGCGCAGTTGCTGAATGCTCGCGTTCCGACCTGTCCGGAGCAGTTCGGCGGTGACGCATTGAGCGAGTCCGAGCAGAATCAGTACGCGTGTGACGTTTCGTTCGTCAGCCATGCCTCGCAGACGCCGCGCGAGTTTCACGATCAGGAGTGTGAGGCGTATCAACATCCCACGATGACGAAACTGTTGGGGGAGCTGTTCTCTCTGCTTCCGCCGATGCTGGAGCAAAACCCCGTCGCGGACCACCACGTGATGACGGCCGTGCTCGCAGAGGCGATGCAGCGGTGCCGACTTTCGGGCCTGGACGACGAGGTTGTTAGGCGCTTGCGCAATTGGTACCTATGGCGGCTGGGTGATCGACTGTTTCGTCATCAGGCATTGGAGTGGGTCGCTGATTGGGCGCGCCGGACAGGGCGCTCGTTCCGCATCTACGGGCGCGGTTGGGAAAAGCATCCGACGCTGTCGGATTTTGCGGCCGGTCCCGCGCGCAATGGTCGTGAGCTGTTGTGCATTTATCGTGCGTCGAGAATCAATCTCCAATTGATGCCGGCCGGGTTCATTCATCAGCGGTCGCTCGACGGGCTTGCCGGTGGCGGATTCTTCCTGAGTCGTACCGTTCCCGACGACTTACGCGGCAAGACGCTCCGCAAGCTCGACGCGCGCATTTGCGAGTTGAAGATTTGTAACACGGGCGAGCTCCTTGGCCACAAAGACGATTCGCTGCGGACGCTGCTCGCATCCTACGTCGGGGATTGGCTCGAACGCGGAGACCACTACACTTTCGACCTGCTGACCAACATCCACATTTCCGCTGAGCTACTTCAACCGGATGAGGCGTTCACCGATTTTGAGGAGATTCTCTTCGACTCCGCGGAGCGTTTTGCCGAGGTTGCGGATCACTTCCTGACGGTCGACGCTCATCGGCGAGAGGTAGCCGATCGCATGCGTCAGGTCGTGATTGAGCGGTTCAGCTACCGATCGACCGTTGACCAGTTCCTGCGGGCGATGTCAAGCTACTTGCAGACTGCCGCTGCCGGGTAGAATGGGAAGCGCAATAAAGATCGGTTCCCGTACGGGTTGGGGCGCGGGCGTTCCTGTGTGGGACGCCTTTCGCTGGAAGCGTGGAACCATGCGCCGATGCCAGAAGCCGACGATTCCCAGCCGCCAGAGTATCCAGGCCGTGCGCCCCGGCATGCGGGAGAAATCCATAAACCGTAAGTGCGAGAACCCGCGCCGAATCAAATAGAGCGTGTGCAGTGTATAGAACAACCACGGGTGAAGTTTCTGTGGATCGGAAACGCCGCGTACGTGTCGAAGCATGCGGTCGAACACCTTTCGAGGTGGTTTCACAAGCGTCAAGAGGACGATCAGGCAATTCGCGAACGTCGGTCGAAGAGTCTTATAACTTTCACTCGCTAAATCCCCCGGCCGGATGTCGAGTTTCTCAAATTGTTCCGCCATTGTCGTGTTGGGTTGGACGCGCAACGAGAACAGGTTGAGTGTGAACGGCCGGGGCATCTTGTAGACCAATTCGAGCGTGTCCAGAATGTCCTCACGCGTCTCGATGGGATTGTCCTGGATGAAATCATACGCGGGCGGAATCAAGTATTTCTTGTATTCGGCGAAGGTTTCGATGGCGGCGAGCACTCGTTCGGGCGGGGCGGGACGCTTGTAGAAATCCAGGATGCGCCGACTCCCCGACTGAATTCCCATCCGAACCTCGGTCATTCCCGCCTCGAGGAGGATTTCGACCTTCTCTTTCTTGACGTAGTTGGGTATGACGCCCGGAACGAAGAACGGGAGGCCGACTTCGGTCTTGTATACCGCTGCGAACTCCTCCAAGACCTTTGTGGGCAGCGCCATCAGGCTGTCATCAACAAAGCATACGCCGCTGAGATGCGGGTGAACGCGCCGGGCTCTGTTGATCTCGTTTACGATCCACTTCGCGCTCGGAAAGCGCAGCTTCGTATAGCTGCGATCGTTTTCGATGAATTTGGTGTTTGCGCAGAACGTGCATTTGAACGGACAGCCGATCGTCCAGATTGTGTAGTACGTGAGGCCCATGAACCGCAGATAGTCGTCGCGGGTTATGGCTCTGTACCGCCGGGCTTTGGAATCGTAGATGCTTTCGTCATTCCCGTAGACCGGCGGGGGAAGTGTCTCCATCTCCGCGCTGGTCATGAGCGGCAGAAAATCGTTCTTGATGATTTTTCCGCTGCGATTGAACCAGAAGTTTGGTGTGCCCGTGAAGTCTCGACCATTGCTGAAGGCGTCGAGGAACTGTTCGAATGCAAACTCTCCCTCGCCGGTACAAACCGCGTCGACGTCGAGGATCGCGTCTTCCGGGACAATGATCGGGTGGATTCCACCCCAGATGACGTACGCTTTGGGATTGATCCGCCGGACTTCCCGGATGAGCATCTTGGTTTGCTCCGCGACGTGGCTCATGGAGCTGAAGGCGACGATGTCAGCGTCGGCGATCGCCTCAGCCATAGGCGGTAGGTCACGCTGCGGATCGAGTTCGTCGGAATAGCGCGGGCGGAGCGCGCTCCATAACGAGAAGAACTTGGTGAGTGGAACGTAGAAGATCTTGGTATCCGGATTGATCCGGCGAACGTAGGCGGAGACCTTTCGCACCCCGAGCGAAATCAGGGAGTCTTCCACGCTAACGATGTTGATCCTCATGCTGAATTTTCCAGGCGCCGACCCAGGAAGCCGCAAAGCGTCCGATATGTCATTTCGGGCGTAGGGGCATGCCTCTTTAGCACAATGTGTGCAAGAGCGAGCTACCGCCTCCGGTGTGTCAGCAGGTACTGGAATCGGCAATTACGGACGTGGTGGAATGGATTCTTCTCATGGAACCATTTGTCGGGTTAGGTCTCGGCGCGTTCCAAAGGCGTCCCCCAACGCCGCCGATAAGTGATGGACGGCTGCGCTTGGCGTGGCCGGTCTATTCTCGGACCTCGAAGGATCGTGGCGGCAGTGAGCCAAATCTCAACACCTATAGGGTCGCCCCACGCGGCGGCGGGCTTGGGCGACATAAGGTGTCATCCCGCTCATCCTGATACCGCCGCCGGTGGTACGCTCTGCTCTCCGGATGCCGCTCGGTGGCAGGATTCGCTTCGGGACTTCTACGCGCGTGTTCGCGGACGCACACGTACGCGGCGGCGTCACTACTACTACGGACGGATTTGCAAACGGCTCGCCAACATCGTCGAACCGGGTCGCCGCGTGCTGGACATCGGATGCGGTACCGGAGACCTGCTCGCGTCGCTCAAACCATCGGTTGGTGTCGGCGTTGATTTGCACGGCGAATCGGTGTACGAGGCTCGAAAGCTTTACCCGGATCTGCGCTTCGTCAACATGCCGGGAGAAAACGTTTCGCAGCTCAGCGACACGTTTGACTATGTGGTACTTTCGCAAACGGTCGGCGAGATTTATGACCTGCAGGAATTGTTTCGTGCCATCCGATCCGTCTGTCACGCACGGACGCGGCTGATCGTCGTTCATTACAGCCGTTTGTGGCAGCCGGTGTTGAAGGTTCTGGAATGGCTGCGTTTGAAGCGTCCGTCGCCCGAGCAGAACTGGGTTCCGTCGGACGAGATCAACCATCTGCTTAAGCTGTCGAACTTCGATACGGTTCAGATGATCGGTATGACGGTTTGTCCGATGTATGTGCCGCTCCTCTCTACGTTTCTGAATCGGTTTGTGGCCAATCTGCCGGGCATGAGTCACCTCGGACTCAGTCACATCGTTGTCGCTCGGTGCGTCGACCCGGTTGTTCTGCGGAAACATCAGCCCAAAAGCGTCTCGATCGTCGTTCCCGCGCGCAACGAATCCGGACACATTCGCCAGCTCCTTGAGCGTATTCCGCGAATGACGGACCAGCAGGAAGTGATTTTCGTGGAGGGTCACAGCACCGACGACACCTGGGACGAGATTCGGCGCGTGGCCGATTCCTATGATGGACCGTTTACCATCAAGGTAATGCGTCAGGAAGGCAAGGGTAAGGGGGATGCTGTTCGCAAAGGGTTCGCAGCAGCGAGCGGCGACGTGCTGATGATCCTCGACGCGGACATCAGTGTACCGCCCGAGGAGCTGCC
>JADFRO010000129.1 GCA_022561255.1 Planctomycetota bacterium
TGACCGCTCCGACGATAGCAGCGCACATACTCATACTCTGGAGCAGCGAATACAGTTGCATGTTGAGCGTCTGGCCGTTCCATAGCAGCGTCACGACCTGCCAGATGCCGAGGAGAAAAAACGGAACAGCAAACCCGCGAAGCGTCGAACGGTTCAGGCGTTGGGAATGAGCGATGATCCGGAAAAGCAGGGCGACGACGCCGAAGAGCAAAACTAGATAGACAGTCCACCACGCTCGTGGTAGCGGCGGGATGCGAAAAAAACCGCCGCGAAGTGAGGGTATCAGCGAGACTGGAAGCACAAAAACCGTGATCAGGAACAGCGCAACGCGCGGCGACGGCCGCTCGACCGCCATAGCCCGCGCCCAAGCCCTCCGTGCCGTGGCAGCGCCAGGCGACGGGGCGTTAGCTGGTGCGATTGTTTGCTCGTCGTTGGTCATGGTGCCGGACCGCTCGCTGACCCACTGATACCGTAGAGCCGCTGCAACGCAGCGACCGACTTCTCAATGGTAAACGGAAACTCGCTCAGACGCTCGTTACGCTCTTCGTCGTTAAGCTTGCCGTGCAGCAACGCCGCCTCAAGTACGCGCGACCATTCTTCCGCGCCGGTGTCGAGCGGAAGGAGCGTGACGTCGTGACACGCGTGCGCCGCCTCGCGTACGCCGGGGATGTCCTGGGCGACGACCGGCAGCCCCGCGGCAGCCGCTTCCGCCACCACAATACCGAACCCTTCGTTGATCGGGGGGAACGCGAACGCATCAGCCGATAGCCAGTACCGGTCGATGTCGGGCTCGCCGGCTACAAACCGGAAACGTCCGTCGAGTCCTTTCCGCGACACCGTCGCCCTGACCTCATCACGCAGGTCGCCCGCACCGATGAGAACGAAGTAGACATCGTCACTGCGCTCGATCAGTTGCTCGGCCACCTCGACGAGAAATCCCTGGCGCTTATGCGGGGCGAAGCGGGACACGTTCAGTACGATTCGCGCCGCGTCGGGCAGGTCGAAATCACGGCGAACCCGCGCCGTGTCGAGTGTGCGAAGAAACCGTTCGGCGTGAACGCCGTTGTAGATCACGCTTTTGGGTGAGCCCGATTCCCAATCCGGCCCCCAAAAAGCTTGAAGCCCCGTTTTCGTCGGCGCCACGTGGTGTGTGCCGTATTTAACGATCCACCGGCGCATCCACCCCGCGTAGGCGGATCGTAGGAGGCCGTTGGTTTTGACGTCGATTACCGGATGGATGTGCGCGATCCGCTGCGGAACGCCTGCCCGCCACGCGGCTCGGAGAACAAAGCCCGAAAACAGATACATGTGACTGTGGACGACGTCGAATTGCTCCGCGACCAGGAGCCGTCGAAGCGCTCGCCCGAACCGCCACGGATCGCGCCCGAGTGGACATCGCAGGACGCGCCCGCCCATCGCGCAGAACGCTTCCTCGTACGCACCCGCTTTGTCGCTGAGCACGCACACATCGATCCCGAGCGTGTTTCTGTCCGAATGTCGCATAACGTCCAGTAGCCACGTCTCCGCGCCGCCTCGGTCGAGCGTACCGAAGACGTGCAGCGCTCGTACCGGGTTCTTACAAGCGTGATCTTTCACGAGCGCGCGTTCGGTCGTCATGAGGGCGCCGAAGGATCCGTATCAAGGAACGGCTCATCGGCCGTCATTCGGCGATGAAATGCCCACCAAGTTGCACCGACGAACAGAACCAACATGACCGAGCTCGTCACCAGGACCGCGATGGCGCCGCCACGCACACCCGATCGCGGTACAAAAACCAATGCCGCGGCGAGCGTGGCGAGACACGATACGCTCACGAGCAGAACCTGAATTCGGATGTGACGCGCCGCCGTCAGGCCATAACCCGCGCAACTCGCCACGAGCTGGATTGCGGTCGCGGCCGCAAGGATAACAAACGAGCGCTGATACTCGGCGTAGCCGGCATCATAAAGCAAGGTGAGAATTGCCTGGCCGAACACCAACGTTGCCCCGATGAAAGCCAGCCCGATCACCGCCGCGATCGATCCGAGCCGAATGAGGAGCCGGCGGTAGGCGGTCGGATCCTTCACGAAATGCTCGGCGAGCCGCGGCGAGGCTGATTGTCCCATCGCATTGGCCACCATCGTCGCCGCGATCATCGGATACACCAGCGCTCCGAAATAACCCAAAGCCTCCTCGCCTGCGTAGCCCTGAACAAAGTATCGTGGGATGTTGGTCTGCAGGCTGATGACACCCATGACGACGCCGAGCGGCAACGCGATCCAACTAAGTCGCAACAGCGTCGCTCGGTCAAAACGAGGGCGGAGGCGCGTTCCGACCTCCGATCTCACGTTGGCGCGAAGTAGTCTCGCCGCGACGACCAGGTCGTACAGAACCAAAGTCGCAACCCACGTGCCCGCCAGCACAGCCACCGCCCAGACCAGGCTGCCGGTCCACCACATCGTAAAGCCTACGGAGATCAGTGCTGCCGGCCCGCGGATCATAAGGCTCATTCCGCTATAGTCCATGCGTTCCATCCGTTGGAACAGACCGCGAACGATGTCCGACACGCTGTCGGCGCACTTGGCGGCGCCAATGAGCATCACGACCAAAGTCGTCGTAGCGTCGAATTCCGATAACCACGCGCACGCACAGATCGCCCCGAGTCCAAGGAGTGTCCAGGTGACTCGCGTGCCGAAATAATCAGCGAAGGCGTACTCACCGCGGGCGTCCGTAACAAGAAGATTGCGGAGCTGGAGCATGCTGATCGCCATGATCGGAGCGGCGATGGCCAGTCCAAGAACGAACTTTCCGACGGCCGTTGGCGATCCCAGGTGCACCAGCACCACCAGCAAGCCCCATTGGCAAACCGCGTTCACGGCGTTACCGGCGAACGTCCAGCAAAAGTTTGCCCTCAGCGAAAGGGCACGCTTGGGGGGCATTGCACGCTCCATCAGGTTCCGCGACCGTTCTAATGTTCGGATGTCCAACGATCCAGCCGCAATCGCCGTAGGGGGCGATCTTACCACGCTGGATAAGGGATTTATCGGAATACCGCCGTTGTGGGGCCACCGCTTACCAAAAAACCCGCTGCCGCTGAAACGCTCCACCGACCTGTCCCCCCGGCCGATCGCGCGAGAACGACACCCCCTCACCGCTCCATTGAGAACTTGGTTCCGGATGGCATGGGCGGAGTCGTCTGCCAATGCTGTTCCTCATATCTCACGGGTAAGCTGACTCGTTCTCGCGCCGTCCCGGCTTCGCCGGCAGACGCCCGTCGGGTGGCGAGACGCCTTTAGCCGATGCGAACCGACGTACGATAAGCGTATAATGGTACGCCCCCGGCTGGTTGGGAACCGATCGCTCACGCTGACCCGTCCGGACTTGTGAAGACGTGGGGTGACAGGACTCGTCCCGCGGAGGCGGCTCCCTGGCTGTTGATGATGGATGATCGTGACACGGTCGAACGTAAGACAAGGTGGCGGCGGCGAACTGCCCAACGCTTCGGACGAGACCTGCAACGGCAAGCCGGTCCGCATGTGTGTGATCGTCACCGTCGACATTACGCTCCTGAATCTTTGTCGGGGACGTTTTGAGTACCTCTCAAGTCGTGGGTTTGAGATTACGGTCATCTGCGCGCCGACGCAGCACGCAGCCGAGCTCGAGCGCCGCGGTGTCCACGTCTTCACCGCGCCGCTACACCGCGCGATCACGCCGTTGTGCGACCTTCGCGCAATCTGGCGCGTGTACCGCTTTCTACGCCGCGAGCGGTTCGACATCGTCGAGGTCAGCACACCCAAAGGCGCTCTGATCGGTTCGATCGCGGCCTCGCTGGCGCGGGTTCCGTCGGTCGTCCACTTGCTCCGCGGTCTCGTCTACGAGGGGCAGCGTGGGGCGAGACGACGGCTACTGAAGTTGTCGCAAGCTCTTCCCTGCATGCTTGCCGGCGAGGTCATCAGCGTTTCTCATTCGCTTGCCGAGCAGGCTGTTGCCGATGGGCTTTGTCCGAGATCGAAGATCCGTGTGCTAGGTCAAGGAAGCAGCAACGGCGTCGACGTCACACGCTTCGCCCCGGTGGATTCCAGCGAACGCCTGGGGGTTCGTGAATCATTCGGTATACCCGCGTCTGCGGTCGTCGCCGGGTTCGTGGGCCGCATGACGAAGGACAAAGGCATCGTCGAGCTGATCGGCGCATTCACCGACGTAGCCGCGCGCGAGACCAACCTGTACTTACTGCTTGTCGGCGATTACGAGACGCGCGATCGACCGGGAAGCGACGTCGTCGAGGCCATCGCCGGTCACGTCCGCATTCGCCACGTCGGTTGGCAAGAGGATACCGCGCGGTTCTACAAGGTCATGGATTTTCTCGTTCTTCCGACTTACCGCGAAGGCTTCCCGACGGTGCTGCTGGAGGCTGCTGCCACGGCCTTGCCTACGGTGAGTACGGACGTCGTCGGATGTCGTGACGCTGTTGTCGCTGAGGAGACCGGTCTTGTAGTGCCTGCTGGTGACACGAAAGCTCTGGCGAGCGCGATCGATCGGATGGCGACCGACAAGCCTTTGCGCGAGCGCCTCGGGGCTGCGGGGCGTCAGCGCGTGGAGACGTTCTTCGACCAGCGGACGGTATGGTCCCTGCAGGAGGCTGCGCTGCGTCGACTGCTTTCCCAATCGCGGGTGGACGGTCTCAAGACCGGCACTCCCACAAAATGAGGCGTTTATCGCTGTGAACGTAGCCGTTGCACTGGAAACACGTTTCGTTCGCACGCCCGACGGCGCGTTCTGGTCGCTAGGTTGGCTGGATCAATCGTTCTGGCGGCGCTACCTCGACGTCTTTGATGAGGTCAAGGTCATCGCAAGAGTTGTGGATGCGTCGGAGCCGCCTTCGCGTGCACGCCGCGCCGACGGCGCAGGGATTTCGTTCGCGGCGCTGCCCTACTACGTCGGCCCCTGGCAATACCTCGCCCGGCTGCGCTCGTTGCGAAAAGCTGCTTCGGCCATGATCTCACCCGACGAAGCGGTGATCCTGCGCGTCCCCGGGGCGATCGGTTCGCTCATAGAGTCGCGAGCCGCGGGGGAGGGTAGGCCGTTCGGTGTGGAGGTGGTCGGTGATCCGTTGGAGGTGTTCGCCGCCGGAAGCGTGAAGTCTCCGCTTGGACCGTTGTTACGTTGGCGTTTTACCCGCGCGCTGCAGCGGCAGTGCCGGCAGGCCTGCGCAGTGTCGTACGTTACGAGAAATCCGCTGCTTCAGCGGTATCCCGCTCGATCGACGGCGTTCGTAACCGCCTACTCCAGCATCGATCTTTGTGACGAGGCGTTCGCCGCTGAGTCGAGACGCTACCTCGAGCGACCAAAGCCACTCAAGATCGTCAGCGTCGGTTCACTCGAACAACTGTACAAAGGCCCCGACGTACTGATCAAGGCCGTGGCCTTGGTCGTTCAAACGACGGGCGTTGCTACAGGCAGCGGCACGCCGTTGACACTAACTCTCGTCGGCGACGGCAAGCACCGCAGCCAACTCGAGCGGCTCGCCGAGGAAGAGGGAGTATCCGAGCTCGTTCACTTCGCCGGTAAGGTTCCCGCAGGCGGAGCGGTGCGGGCAGAACTCGACAAGGCCGACCTGTTTGTTCTCGCCTCGCGCACTGAGGGCTTGCCGCGGGCGATGATCGAGGCGATGGCGAGGGGACTGCCATGTATCGGCACGTCCGTCGGCGGAATTCCCGAGTTACTTGAGCACAACGAACTTGTTCGTCCTGACGACGTAAGGGCTCTTGCGGAGAGGATCGCAAAGCTCGCTCGCGACCGTGAGCAACTCAGCCACCTGAGCGCGCAAAACATCGAGAAAGCCCGCGCGTATCATGTCGACGAGCTTCGTCCGCGTCGCCTAGCCATGTACGAGGCGGTCCGCGACCGGACGAGCGACTGGCTCAAGTCGTTGATGGGTAGTCGTAATCCAATATCTAGTTAGCGAGGAACGGCTCCTGACGTGACGCCCTCCATTTGTTGAGAAGCGTCGACCGCTACGGCTTGGGAATCTCATAGAGTCCTTGGCCTGCGTATTTGAGCCTGCCCAGTTCGACAAGTGCATCCCAAACGGCGCGGGGATACTGGTTGGGAGGCGTGATCGCTACGACGCCCGAAGTCCTGCCGCTGGACATAGGTCCATGCCCCAGGCTCGACTCATCGTCGAGGCGGGTGAGTTTCAGGCGTTTCTTGAACGCCTTCATAGCCTTCCGAAGTTCCTCGGGCGTCGGCGAGTCAGGCGGCGGTTCGGGCATGATGCGTCGCTCCACCGGTTCGGACTGTCACAGACCTCAACATGCAAGACCACCTAGCGACGGACGATCTCCGAGTGCGGGAGGCGGCAGGGTCGAACACCGCCACACAGCGTTCACAGTCGGACAGGTGCTCCCGGATGCGTCGCGTCTCTTGGCTACCCAGTGTGCAAAGAGTGTAGCGCTCGATCTCGATGTTGGAAAGACACGCGGACACGGCAACCTCCCGATCCTACGACGTGGTGCGGAGTCCAATACCCTACCACGCGCGGACTGCGGGTCAATTCACGCCTTTCTGCGCATCGCGCGACGGCGCTCGATTTCCGTAAGATAGCGCTTCCGCAGCCGAATCTCCTCGGGGGTGACCTCGACGACCTCGTCGTCCTCAATAAACTCAAGCGCTATTTCCAATGGCATCTCACGCGGAGGTTTGAGAACCACCGTCTTGTCGGAAGACGCGGCCCGAATGTTGGTCATCTTCTTCGCCCGACTGATGTTGACGCTGAGGTCGCTATCGCGGCAATGCTCACCGACGATCTGCCCTTCGTAAACCTGCGTGCCCGCAGACACGAAAAAGTCTCCCCGGCTGGACAAACCGTCCAGTGCGTACGCCGTTACCTGTCCCGCCTCGCTGGCGATCATCACGCCGTTCTTGCGGGAGGGGATGTCGCCGCGAAAAAACTCGTACTCGTAGAAATTATGGTGCATGATGGCCAGCCCGTTCGTGGCTGTCAGCATTTGATTGCGTAGTCCGATCAACCCGCGTGCAGGAATGGTAAACTCGATCGACGCCGATCCCTGGTGTTGCTGCATCGTCCTACAGATGCCGCGCCGTTCGCCCATCAGTTCCATCACCGTGCCCACGTGCGCAGACGGCACCTCGATGACGCACAGTTCGATCGGCTCTGTTTTCTTTCCGTCGAGCTCGCGGTAGATCACCTTCGGCTTGCCCACGGCGAGTTCGAATCCCTCTCGCCGCATGTTTTCGATCAGGATCGACAGGTGCAATATGCCCCGACCGGAGACGTGAAACTCCTCCGGCGTGTACCCCGGCTCGACCCTAAGCGATACGTTGCTCTGCCGCTCCTTTTCGAGCCGATCGCGCAGATGGCGCGACGTAAGAAATTTTCCGGACCGCCCCGTAAACGGTGAGTCGTTGACACGAAAGGTCATGTGAAGCGTCGGTTCGTCGATTCGGATAATCGGGAGCGGTGCAGGTTTTTCGAGGCATGCGATCGTGTTGCCGATGTCGACCGATTCGATGACTTGCGTACCGTGGATCGAAGGCGCCGTGAACAACTCAGCCGCGAAGAACCGTTTGCTGTTGTGGGTCGACGCGGTCGGTGGGTTCTACGTGTGTTCGGGCAACGAGATTCGCGTGGGCCAGGCAGTGCCCGGCAGCACGATCGAGTTGCCCCTGTTGGCCGACTTGTCGCGACACCATGCGACGATCCGGCGCGACGAGGAAGGGTATACGATCGAGCCTATCCGGGACGTGCGGCTCAACGGTGAAACGATCAAGGATGTGAGTTGGATCAACGATGGGAGTCTGATCGAGATGG
>JADFRO010000130.1 GCA_022561255.1 Planctomycetota bacterium
TGATCGGGCCGAACGATCTTCCCGACGGCGCGCACCTGGTTCAGGTCGAGACCGCCCCCGATCGGATTCGTAAAACGAAAAGGAATCCCTGCTTCGTCTTCTACGTCAATCCGGAGATCACCTGCAATGGCTTGGTTAGCGCTTGCGGGTGCATGAACGCCGAGGCGGAGGAACTCATTCTCGGTGACGTCCGTACGCAACACCTGCGCGACATCTGGCGAGGAGCGAAGCGTCGCGAGCTGAAGGCGGCCTTTGGAACCGATGCACTCAGTGACATTTGCAAGCGATGCAGCTACTACGCCGACGGCGAGCAGTTCATCCGTCAGCCCGGCCTGGATCACTTCCGCATCGGCGACAACCCCTGGGAATTGATCCGCCGAGACGCGGGCGCCTCACCCTGCGAGCAACTCGCAGGCGTACTGGGGCGACTCGTCGGCGAGGGGTACCAGAGGATCGCACTGTACGGCGCCGGAACGTTTACGCGAACCGCGCTCTTGGACGAGGGCTTCGACGCGAGCGGTTGGCCCATCGTCGCGGTGATCGACGACAATCAAGATCTTATGGATGGTCGGATCGCCGACTTGCCGATCGTATCGCGCGACAAGACGCTCACGCTTGGTGTCGACGCCGCCATCCTTTGCACCGATTGGCACACACAGTCCATGTGGAACGCCGCAAAGCCGCTCCGCGACGCCGGCGTACACGTCGCGCCGATCGACAGCCACTTTGTCCCTTCCGGCGAGTTATAAGGTCGCCTACGGTAACCCCTCATTCGGACACAGCACCGTTTCGTCGGTCTGTGAAATCGTCCGATCCGCCGGTGATTCCACTTAGGGCGCGAAGTCGTCGATCTTGGTAAAGCCCTCGGGAAGCGTCAGCTTAAACGGACTCTTGGCGAACGTTGGGGCGACACTCAGGTGGGTGATGGTCAACTCCGATCCCCTTCGGTCACCGTTCAAGACGATGATCCACCGTTGAACGCGGCGTGGAAGAAAGTCTTTGGTCGAGAAGAACCAGTTCGCCTCCTGAGCAGCGTTGGCATAGGCCACGAAGATTTCGTAGCACTCTTCATCGCCGACTTGGGTCACGCCGCGCAGCTCTTGCTTTTTTGCGGTGATCTCGTCGTTGAACGGTGTGGGATGCAGGAACTCCGCCATGGTGATCCCGCGGATCACGCGCTCGGCGGAACCGATGACCGCGGGGTCGATATCCTCGTAGGCTTTCTTTTCCGCTTTGTCGATCAAAAAGAACGTTTCGCCGTCCGTGCCCGCCTCAAGCTCGCGCGTCTCCGACGAATCGGGGCGATGAATCTTGACATCGTAGTGCCACTTTTCCACGCTTCCGCGCGCTCCGGCCGTCCACCCGCTCAGAACGACTGATCCCTCGACGCGCGGAAGCCGCGTCTCGTTCGCCCCGAGTCCTCGGGACTCAACCGTGTAGGAAACCGACTTCACCGCCTTGGCTGCGGCGTCGGCTTTCTTGAGGATCTCCAGCGGATCGGTGAGTTTTCCCTGTTCGGCGGCGGCCGCGCCCTGCGCGAACAGCGAGCTCACCAACCAAAGTCCTCCGCACGATAACAGAGTGGGTTTCATCAGCGTCTCTCTTCAAGAAGTATCACGAGTCCGGCGCGGGCTTCGGTGTTATCACATCACGCCCGATCGGACCGCGTGAGTTTACCGCGCCCATCCCCGCAATACCAACGATTCTACAAGTTCCGACGCCCCTACGATCGTCCTACCCGACCTGTGCGAAGCAATCGCCCTGCACCCCGGCGCAAGGTCCGACCGATAGACTCTACATCCGATGCGATGGAGCGCAGAAGTGAGGATTGGAGTCTTCGATCACGGGTGGTGGAAGGGCGCTTGCGAGGTTACGTCGCACGAAAGCGTTACCCTTCCCGTAGCCTCACATCCCAGCGGAAACGCCTACGCAGCCGATCTGGGGGGTCGTCTAGCCAACGGCGTCGCAACGGCGGAGCTACTCGCCAACGAATCGGTCGACCTCCTTATCGATAACGGCGGCACCGGCCTGGGATTCGTGCGAAACGCCGCGGGTGATGACGACCTGAAGTTGATGCACGAGTCCACCGGCAAGCCGCTCCTATCCCATTTTATCGATCCGCTTGGAACCGCTCTGCAGGGTTTAGCCTGGCCTGCGATTTGGCAGTGTCTCGCAAGCACAAGCTGGGTCAAGGCGGTTTGGGATCGCGCTCACGTTAACGAACTTCAACGCTTCGGCGTGCCCAACGTGATTCACCTGCCGATGGCTGCCCCGCAGCGCAAGTACGACACCCGGCCGATCGATCCCCAAGCGTGTCGAGTCGAAGTGTCGTTCGTCGGCAACCAGAACACGACCTATTTTTCGTCGGGTGGTTCCGTGCCGACCGTCAGCCTGCTGGCGGGAACGTTCGCGCAGTCGGTTCGCAACGAACCGAACGGCGTACATTTTTACGACGCCTATCACGATCTTTTCGGCCTGGGCGACCCGGTTACGCAAAGCGATTCGCCCGAGATCGTCGCGCAAAAGACCCTCGCTTACTACAACGCGAAATTGTTTCATCACGCCGCACTATGTATGAGGAACCGCGATCGGTTTGTGATCTTTTTGAAGCGCAGACTGGCGGATCGGTTTCAGTTGATCGGTGATCGTTGGGACACGACTTATGGCCTGCCAGCCGCATCCCCACTCCCCACAACCGACGCCTACTTCAACCATTTCCGCGAGACCGCGATCAACCTCAACTTCGTCAACGGCAACGCGGAAACCGGATTGAACATGCGGCACTTCGAGATCACCGCCGCGGGCGGCTTCATGCTGTGCTACCAGCAGCCGGAACTCGCTGAGCAATTTGAAATCGGCACGGAATGTGTCGTCTTTACCAGCGAAACCGACCTGATCGAAAAAATCGATTACTACCTCGCTCATCCCGACGAACGAAACGCCATCGCCCAGGCCGGTCAGAAGCGAACGCTTTCACAGCACCTCTACCGCCACCGACTGGAATCATTGCTTCGCGCCGTAGCGTCTCAACCGCTACCGGTTGAGTACTCGACCTCGACGTGGTCGGATGATTTTCAACGGCTCGTGCCCGAGCCCGACGTGGTGCTCGATTGCGGCGCGAACACGGGACAAACCGCGACCGGTTTTCGGAAGGTGTATCCGAACGCGACGATCTACAGCTTCGAGCCCGTGCGCGCACTGTTCGACGAACTGCGCGTTACGTGCGACGAGCTTGGCGTTCAAGCTGTCTGCAAGGCCGTCGGCGACCGGGACGGAACGACCCACATCAACCTCACCACCAGCCACGAGGCGAACTCGCTTCTGGACTATCAGGAAGGCAACCCGTGCGCCAAGTGGACCTGGGTCATCGGGCAGGAAGAGATCGAGATTTGCACGCTGGACCGATGGTGCAAAGACAACGGGATCGATCCGGGTCGCGTCGACGTGCTCAAGCTCGACGTTCAGGGAGCGGAACTAAAAGCCCTTTACGGAGCGCGCAAGCTTCTGGAGTCAACCAGGCTCGTATTTCTCGAAGTCTCCTTTGTGCGGATTTACAAGGACTGCCCCTTGTTCGACGAGATCGACCGGTTCATGGTCGAGTGCGGCTATCGTCGCCACGCGATTTACGCCTCCGATCAACCGCACAACTGGGGCGACGCTCTTTACGTCAAAACTTAGAAAGGCGCCTATGAACCAACGCCCCATCCGAATCGCCACGACTGAGCAGTTGGAACGCTCCGTGCGAAAGGCGGGCTTTGAAGCTCACCTTCTTCCTCCGCTGCCTGACTTGGACTTTAACCGGTCGCTTCACCGGCGGATGGAGGACGGTGCGATCTACCGACCTTTCCTCGAAAAGCATGACATTGACCTCGTGCTTGATCATAACACGGCTGCCCTAACGCTCGTTGCATCGGCCCACCAACCCGGCCAGGTCACGCTCACCACAGCCGCCCTCGGAATTCCCTACGTATCCTGTTATCTCGACCCGGTCACTTCAACGATGTCGCAGGTGCCCTGGGCCGATCACTGGCAACTTCTGGAGAGTGACTCGTGGATCAAGTGGATTTTCGAGACCGGGCACGGAGAGGAATTGAGCAAGCTCGGTGTTCCCAACGTCGTCATGATGCCGATGGCAGTGAGCGACGAAGATTTCGACACGTCGCCGCTGCCCGAGCCCGATCCCGGCCCCATCGTCGCCTTCATGGGTCATCCAGCCTCATCGTGGTTTCGTTCGACGCAGGCGATTCAACCCGCACAGCTTTTCGCCGGACTGACCGCTGCAGCCGTCCACGCGGACATGCCCGATCTGCCTTTCCACAAGATCTACTATGATCTGTATCAGTTCGGCGAGCCGCCCAGCGCATCCGACGATCCCGCGACGCGGGCGAACAAGGCTTTGACTTATTACAACGATAAGTTCACCTACAACGCCTACCTCGCGATCAAGCAACGTGACCGGTTCGCGCGATTCCTCAAGGTCAAACTCGGCGACACTTTTGAATTGATCGGCGACCACTGGGACACCAACTACGGACTGCCCCACACGCCGCGCATCTGGGACATGAAAATCCTACACGAACGCATGCGCCGCGTACCCATCTGTCTCAACCTGATGAAGGGGTGCTTGGAGACCGGGCTGAACTATCGACACTTTGAAATCACCGGATACGGTGGGTTCATGTTGACCTACTCGACGCCCGAACTGGCCAACTGCTTTGCGATTGGAAAAGAGTGTGACGTCTTTCGCGACGAAGCTGAGCTTCTCGACAAAATTCAATATTACATGGACCACCCGGACGAGCGGCGGGAGATCGCCGCAGCGGGACAGCGGCGTACGCACAGCGAGCACCTGTACAGCCATCGCATCACAACCCTTGTGAAACTGCTGCACGAGGCCGGCGTGCTGCCGAAAAAAGCGTCGACCGTTCAGACGGGCACGCCTCCGCTGCCGAAGATTCACATACGCGGTGTGACCGGCGAGTCGATGGGCAGGGCGAGCGCGCCGCAAGTTGAAACTGCGTAGACTACGCTACACTCTTGCCATGCGAACACTCGGATCGCCAGGATTTCACGGAACCGGTTCGATATGACGACGCTCACGCTTGATCATCTCTACAAGGCGCAGTTCGGCGAGGACCGCATCTTGTGGCAGGTCTTCCGCAGGCGACCGACGGGTTACTTTATCGAGGTCGGTGCGTACGACGGCGTGACGCTGAGCAACACGTACTTTCTCGAGCAAATGGGCTGGTCAGGGTTGCTGATCGAACCGATTCACGCACTTTGCCAGAAGGCTGCCGACGCTCGCCCGAAGAGTCGCATCGTGCACGGCGCATGCAGCAAGCGGGGAAGTCGCGGCACAAGCAAGTTTACGGTTACACAGAACGTGCCCGTCCTATCGTTTCTACAGGCCGATCAGGAGCACGTCGACCGCTGCATCCGCGAAGGTGCGACGCTTGTGGAGATTGAGGTTCCGCTCCTCACGCTCGACGACGTTCTGCGGCATGAACGCCGCAACACCGCAGCCGGTGCGGGCCCGTGGGTGCCCAACGAGGGATGGAAAATCGATCTGGTGTCGATTGACACGGAGGGCTGCGAGCTCGACGTGCTCGACGGCTTCAGCCTCGAACGTTTCAAACCGCGAGTTCTTGTGATCGAAAACGACCGGCCAGCCGGCGAAGAAATCGAGCCCTATTTGAAGCGCCGTGGCTACCGCAAGTTCCACCGCCAGAAGATCAACGACTTCTACGCTCGCATCGACGATCCAGCCGACGATCTGACGCTCAGCGGTTTCGAGCTTCCGCCGGATTCGTCGTGATAAAGAATGCTACGTCGTCGCCGTCTTGATCTTATCGAGCACTTCGTTGTGCTCCGGGAATCTGCCGGTTGCTTTCTTATCCCAGATTTGCGTTCCGTTGACGTGAACGTCGAACACCCCGCCGGACCCCTCGATCATCGTGGCGTCGACGTCGAACTCGTCCTTAATCGCCTCCGCCAGACCGGCGGCTGTGGGATAGTAGTTTCACTGCATACAGTACTTGATGCTGATGTCCATCCTGCATCCTCCCGATGAGGGGCGAGCGCGACCGACTCGAGCGCTTGGCACGCCTGCACGATCCCTCGCTACGCCGCCCAAAAGGGAGACGTCGCAACGGGCCAGCAAGAACCGCGTGCGCCCATGCGAACACCCCTGTCTTAGGCCAAGTTCATCGTCATCAGGAACTCGGCGTTGGTCTTGACCTTCCCAAGCTGCACCCGCAGTAGCTCGATCGCCTCGACGACGTTCATATCGGCAATGACGCGACGAAGTCGGTCGACCAACTCCAGCTCCTTGGGATCAAGCAGCAGTTCGACCTTTCGCGTTCCGGAAGCGGCTACATCGATGGCGGGCCAAACGCGACGCTCGACGAGACGCCGATCCAGATGCAGCTCGCTGTTCCCCGTACCCTTGAACTCCTCGAAGATGACCTCGTCCATCTTGGACCCGGTATCCACCAAAGCAGTCCCGATGATCGTCAGCGAACCACCCTCCTCCATGTTTCGCGCCGCTCCGAAGAACCGCTTGGGCTTTTGCAGCGCGTGCGCGTCGACACCGCCGGAGAGAATCTTGCCGGAATGGGGCACTTCGGTGTTGTAGGCGCGAGCGAGACGCGTGATGGAGTCGAGTAGAATCACGACGTCTCGTCCGTATTCCACGAGGCGTTTGGCCTTCTCCACGACCATCTCCGCGACCTGAATGTGCCTCGACGCGGGCTCGTCGAACGTCGAACTGACCACCTCCGCTTTCGTACTGCGCTGCATGTCGGTGACCTCTTCGGGACGTTCGTCGATCAGCAGAACGAATACGTACACGTCCGAATCGTTGGCGGAGATCGCGTTGGCCATCTTCTGCAAAAGAACCGTTTTCCCCGTACGCGGCGGAGCGACGATCAACATGCGCTGCCCCCGCCCGATCGGCGTCACGAGATCGACGATGCGCATGTTCAACTCGTCCGGCGTCGTTTCCAACATGAGGCGGCGGTCCGGAAACAAAACGGTCAGATCCTCGAAGTTCGTCTTGTCCGTGACGTCGTTGGGATCCTCGAAGTTGATCGCCTCGACGCGTAGAAGAGCGAAGTAGCGCTCGGACTCTTTCGGCGGGCGTATTTGCCCGGCGACAATGTGTCCCGTGCGCAGCCCGAAGCGACGAATCTGCGACGGACTGATGTAGATGTCGTCGGGGCAGGGGAGGTAGTTGTATTCCGGGCTTCGCAAGAATCCAAAGCCATCGGGCAGAATCTCAAGAACGCCTTCGCCGTACATCAACCCGTCTCGGTTGATGCGGTCTTTGAGAATCTTGAAAATCAGATCTTGCTTCTTGAGCCCCGTATACTCCTCCAGGCCTTCTTCTTTTGCGACCGCGTGGAGCTCCTGGACGCTCATTTTCTGCAGCGCGGTGATGTAAATATCACCGCGCTTAATCTCCTCGTACTTGGCGTGGGTTTCCGCGTCGATGGGGCTCTCGCTCGAACCGGCCGATGGGCGCGCGCCGTTGTCTGCTCCCGCGGGAGCGGGTGCCGAGGAGGGCGTCTCTTCGGTTGCGGTAGACGAAGACTTCTTCTTCGTGGCATGTGATTTACTCGTGGTGGCTTTCGCCATGAAACTTTCCTCCTGATACAGACATGGGTTAAACGTCGGTGACTGATCGATTTTATCGAATTCAGATCGAAATCTGACGGAACCGCTAACAAACCATCAACACAGTTCGGGCGGGCTAAGCGGAAAAGGAAGCTACGATC
>JADFRO010000131.1 GCA_022561255.1 Planctomycetota bacterium
CCACGTGCCCGAAGCATGTCCCGAAGCCTCGCCGGCGCTGAAGCTACGCTAATGTCCCAGAGCGTTATCCATCTCATCGGCCCGGCTGGTTCCTGCCGACCGTTCTTCAAACGAATCGACGTCAAAACCGCCGGCGAATTGATCGGGCTCGTGCAAGATGCCGTCGGCAGCAATTATCGCGTCACCGGCGACGAGGCCATCATCAACGCCGACGAAGACGAGTTGCACGGCGGACGCACCGACGATCAGCAACGCGCCGACGAAATCACGCAAGCGCTAAGCGACTCACAAGTCGCAGCCATCATCATGCTACGCGGCGGCGCCTGGTTTACTCGCATCCTGCCCCGCATCGATTTTCAGGTACTCGATCAGCGAAACACAAAGATCGCGGTTTTCGGATTCAGTGAACTAACCACACTCGTCAACATCGTCGGCGAGCACGCCAGCGGTCTGGGAATCTACGACTTAGGCCCGGCGTTTCTCGCCTATGGTTTGCGCCATTACGCTTCCACCCGCGCGACCGACGAGCAGCTCGGCGGTCTGTCGCCACGCGAGTGGGCCAAGCGTGAACTCCCGGTACGGTTCGGTGAGTTTTTCAAGACGTGCATCGCACTGATTGAAGGTCGTGAATCGCCGCCTCCAATTACGGCTACACTCGCTCGGGGAGACTTGCCCGACCGTTTCGACGCAACCTTCGTCGGAGGAAACCTCACCGCGCTCTCGCCCATGATAGGGTCGATGTTCGAAAGCAGCATCGCGCCGGAGGGTCGCTGGCTACTGCTCGAAGATTACAACGACAAGCTCGAACGACTCGACCGCTACCTCGCTCATCTTACGCTGGCCAACTACTGGGATCGCTGCGAGGGCGTCCTTCTGGGCGACTTTCATCTGGAGGACCGCGACCTCACCCCCGCGATTCTTAACATGCTCGAATATCATCTACAGAAAAGATCAACGCCACCGATTCTGACCACCCATGAGATCGGCCACGTTTGGCCCATGACACCGCTGCCATTGCATGTGCCCGCATGCGTACAACGCACGGACGGCAACCGCTTCACGATCACTTGGCCAAGCTGCGCCGTGCAGACCGTCGTGTAACGCAGCACCGATCACACCAGGACCGTCAGCGGCGAGATGCCCGCGGCCCATGCTACGCCACTAACAACGGGACCAACCCAACACGTGCAGCGTTGCCTTTCAACCAACCTCAGCTACAATGCGGAAGACGACCCGGCCGCAACGGACACACGCTCGGGCGACAACCGCAATCAGCGCGACGTCAAGGAGGACGCATCCGTGACCCCGTCGACACACCGAACGACACGTTCCTACCAGACCATCATCGCAGCGATCCTGGCCACCGCTTGCCCAACCGCCTGCACACCGCCCAGCCTGCTGATCACGCCGGTCTTCACGCAGCGGGAGCTCGTCGAAACCCAGCTCTCACGCGACTCCATCTTCGCCTTCGACAAGATCGCGCTAATCGACGTGTCGGGTATGATTCAAAACACCCGCAAGCGCAGTTTGTTGGGCGTCGGCGACCATCCCGTCAGCCTGCTGGTAGAGCAGCTCGACAAAGCTCGCCGCGACGCTAGCGTCAAAGCCGTTATCCTGCGAATCAACTCCCCGGGCGGCACCGTCGTCGCCAGCGAATTGATGCACGATGAAATCACGCATTTCAAAAAGACCAGCGGCAAGCCGGTGATCGCCGTCATGATGGATGTAGCCGCCAGCGGCGGTTATTACATCGCCTGCGCATGCGACACGATCGTAGCCCAACCCTCGACCATCACCGGAAGCATCGGCGTCATCATGCTCATGATGGACGTTAGCGGAACCATGAAGATGATCGGCATCAAGAGCGACGCCGTAACGTCCGGGGTCCACAAGGACACCGGATCGCCCTTCCGCGAGATGCGACCCGAAGAGCGAGAACTGTTTCAACACATCGTCGACGAGATGTACGACCGGTTCGTGAAAGTCGTCGCCCAAGGGCGCGACGATCTCGACGAACAGGGCGTTCGCCGGATCGCCGACGGTCGGGTCTACACAGCGAGTCAGGCGCTCGAGCTCGGGCTGATCGACCGAATCGCCACCCTACGCGAAACGATTGATACGCTTAAAACACAAATCAAGTCCAAGAGCGTTCGCGTCGTAGCCTATATGCGACCGCACGACTACAGGCCTAACTACTACGCGCAGTCGCCTCAGCACCCCGTGCAAAGCATAAACCTACTCAACATCAGTATACCCGCGTCACTCACTCCACAGACACCCCAGTTCATGTACCTCTGGGCACCGGGATATTAGCGCACGCTCACGCCGACCGTAGTCGGGTGCCCCATTCTTGCATGGCAAGGGTGGGGGACGGACGTAGCGCCGCACCGCGCAGAAGAAAACCGGCACGGCATGAACGCTGCGCCGGCTCTTCATCGTCATTACCGAATTTCTATTGATACGCGTCGTGACAGTCGCCGCACGTGCCCTTGATCTGCCCGACCAGCTTGGCCATCTTCGCTTCGTCGATCACCTTTTCTTCCGCCACTTCGGCAAGCTCCAAGGCGGTATCGCGAAGCTGCCCCGCCCACGCACGGTAGTCCGCTTTCTCGTTGTGGTACGTGTTCACGTTGGCAAGCTCAGCCAGCGCCTGCGAAAGGTGTTCGATGACCTCCCCGCGCTCCCGCGTTGTCTTATCTCCGATAGCCTTGCGAATCTCTTTGAACATCACCTGCTGACCGTACATCAAACCGTGCAGCGGTGCGACGGGTTTGTAGGCGCCGACGACGCTCGATCCTTCAGCACTATCACCGCGTGACACCAGCAGGAAGCAGAACATACAACTGCCCAGCAAGCAGACCGTCAACGTTACGTTACGCATCGTGTATCATCTCCCCGAACCGCCGAACCTTTCGCAATGCGCGCCAAACGACGCTATGACACTAGACACATTGTGCAAGTCGCCGTAGCAACTGTCAAACCCATTAGCCGAGTTTTCTGTCACGCCTGAATTGACGAGTGTTCCGAGCCGCGAGCTTTAGAGCACTTTCCGTCTCTGTATTCTGAGCCGCGGGCTTCAGCCCGCGCGGTGACTCCAGGTTCGAGGTTACCCGAATCCCGGCGAACCCAGCATTCGCACGCGAAAATTGCGCTACCCCAGACCGATCGTGCGACTCATAATCCCACGCTCATCGCAGTACGCTACCAGCATCGCCACGTAGGATTGCGCCACCGCCTCCGCCGCGCCTAGGCCAAGATCGTTTCGGCACGATAAGATAGCAGCCTCGTCAGGCCCCTCGATCTCCACGAACAAACCAAGATGCGGAGGCTCGTCCAACTCAACCCTACACGATCCAAGCTGCCAGCTCTCGCGGCGCTTCTCATACTGCAGAATCGGCGCGAATCCGAGCTTGGCCAGTATCTGCAACGTCGTATCAGCATTGGTAACGCTGACTTCCAACTCCTCACGCACCTTAAGAACTCCCGCAGCTCGCGGACCCTTATAGGTCAGCGTAGCACCGGCCGACGCTCCCCCGTCGTCGACCGTCGATCGCACACGCAGACCACACCCCCGCGACCGCAGCGGACCCTCTCGCCCATCCAGGATGACGTTCGTCTCCACAACACGACCCAAAGAACGCGCACCCAGCGCCATGAGCCGCTCGCGCACCGGATCGTGCGACGCCACACGTAGCTTCAATTCAGTTTCGGTAGCCATGTGTGACCGCTCCGCCTAATCCAAATCCGCAGCTTGGCCCGCGCGGAATCGTCAAACAGCGCGGACCTGGGGCTTGCAATCACGAAACGAGAATGTTGACCAGTCGGCCCACCACCACAATCACCTTGCGAACCGTCTTTCCCGCGATCGCCTCGCCGATCTTCGCATCCGCCATCGCGGCCAATTCCGTCGCCGCACTATCCGCATCAGCCGCCATCATCACCCGCGCTCTCAGCTTCCCGTTAATCTGAATCGCGATCTCGACCTCTTCATCGTGAGCGTACTTTGGATCGAAACTTGGCCAGGGCTCGTACGCGAGGGACTCAGCGTGACCCAACCGCGCCCACAACTCCTCGCCAAGGTGCGGAGCGAACGGGGACATCACCAGCACGAACGGCTCCAGTACGACCCGAGACCGCTTCGACTGCGGCGTCATCGTGTTGACAAAATCAAAAATCGCAGCAATTGCTGTGTTGAACTTCATCGCCTCGATATCTTCGGTGACACGCTTGATCACCTTGTGAAGCGCACGAAGCGATTTTTCATCCGGCGGATCATCACACACGGCTGCGCTGAGCGAACCCGTGACCTCATCAACGTAGAGCCGCCAAATGCGCTGACACAATTTGTGAAGCCCGGGCACGTCACGCGTGTTCCACGGTTTCGCCGAGTCCAGCGGTCCCATGAACATCTCGTACATCCGAAACGTGTCCGCTCCGTAACGTCCGATGATCTCATCCGGGCTCACGACGTTTTTGAGTGACTTACTCATCTTGGCGATCACCCGTGTGACCACCTCACCCGACGCTTTCAGAACGAACCGATCCTCGCCCCGCTCCTCTACAGCATCCGGTCCGACGATCATGCCTCGCTGATCGCGGAACGCAAAGCCCTGAATCATTCCCTGATTGAACAGCTTACGAAATGGTTCGCGCGTGGAAACCCATCCCAAGTCAAACAACACTTTGTGCCAAAACCGCGCGTACAGAAGGTGCAACACCGCGTGTTCCGCCCCGCCGACGTACAAATCGACCGGCATCCAGTACCGCTCCGCATCCGACCCGCAGAACCGATCGGCGTTGTGCGGATCGATGAAACGAAGATAGTACCAACACGACCCCGCCCACTGCGGCATGGTGTTGAGATCACGACGAAACGTCTGCCCATCCTGCTCGACCGTGATCCAATCACCCGCGCGGGAAAGCGGCGGAGCAGGCACCGACTCCGACGTCTCCGCCGATGGTGTGGGACGAAAATCTTCCATCTCCGGCAGCTCGACCGGTAGATCCTCGTCGGCCACAAGCCGCGTCTCGCCCGATTCGCCGTGAAGAACGGGGAACGGCTCACCCCAGTACCGCTGTCGGCTAAACAACCAATCGCGAAGCTTGTAATTCACCGTCGCACGGCCAACGCCCGCAGCCTCAAGCCACGCAACGATTTTCACCGTTGCATCACCGCTTGAGAGACCGTTCAACTCGCACGCCCCACCCGGAACGGAAGCACTCAGCTCCGCCGCCGGCGAGTTCACAGCAACGCCTTCACCCGAATATGCATCACCCCACGCCTTGGGATGCTTGACGACGTGATCCGCCAGACGCTCCAGCCCGACGCTGTTCCGCAACGTCTCCAACGTCTTGGCCCCCAGACCCGTCGACCGCTCGCGACGCTGCGCGATCTCGGTGGAAAGCTCGGGAACCTCGGCTGCGATGCGATCAAACCCCTTGGTCGCGGCCTCATCGATACCGCTCGCCAACGTCTCAAGACGCTGCTCGACCCAATCCGTCGGCGGCTTGACGACCGAAACGATCGGCAGATCAAACGCGCGGGCAAATTCAAAATCGCGAGCGTCACCGCCGGGGACAGCCATAATCGCCCCCGTGCCATAACCCATCAGAACATAGTCAGCGATCCAGATCGGAATGCGCGCCGCGCTCACCGGATTGATCGCGTACGCCCCGGTAAACACGCCCGTCTTTTCTTTCACTTCCGTAGTACGAGACATGTCCGACTTGCGCTGCGCCGCCTCGACGTATTGGTCCACCTGACTTCGCTGCTCATCCGTAGTAACCTGCTCAACCAGCTCGTGCTCCGGAGCGAGCACCACGTACGTCGCCCCAAAAAGCGTGTCAGGCCTGGTCGTATAAACTTTGATCGCGTGATGCGGCTGATCGCACGATAGCGAGGCTGCGCCATCGCTGCACACCCATCGCCCGCCCTCAACGCGCCAGTGATCCGCCAGCGGGAACACGACTTCCGCCCCCGTGCTGCGCCCCACCCAGTTACGCTGCATCAGCTTGACCGCTTCGGGCCAATCGAGCTCATCCAAATCGCCCAGCAGTCGCTCCGCATACTTGGTGATACGCAACAGCCACTGACGGAGCGGGCGTCGAAAAACGGGATGTCCCCCGCGATCGCTACGACCCTCCGCGTCGACCTCTTCGTTAGCAAGCACCGTTCCAAGCGCCGGACACCAGTTCACCGGAATCTCGTCGATGTACGCTAGGCGCTGACCGCTTACGACTCGTTCCCGCTCGCTTTCGGAAAGCTCACCCCACGCCCGCTGCTGCTTGGTCGAGTCCGGCACAGCAGGCTTGAGCGATGCGTCAACGACAAGCCTCCCCGCTTCCAGCTCTTCAACAAGCTCCGAGATCGCCCGAGCCTTCCCAACGATCCGCGTGCCATCTTGAGCGGTCCACCGGCACGAAGCGTCGTACCAACTGTCGAACATCCGCGAGAACATCCACTGCGTGTGTTTGTAATAACTCGGATCACACGTCGCTATCTCGCGGTTCCAGTCGTAGGAGAAGCCGAACGTCTTGAGCTGTCGGCGGTAGATGTCGATGTTCTTTTTCGTGGTGACGGCTGGATGGACGTTGGTCTCCACGGCGTACTGCTCCGCCGGAAGACCGAACGCGTCGAAACCCATCGGACGCAAGACATTGAACCCCTTCATCCGCTTGTACCGCGCTACGATGTCCGTCGCGCAGTATCCGACCGGATGGCCGACGTGGAGCCCCGCACCGCTGGGATAGGGAAACATGTCGAGAATGTAGTACTTCGGCTTGCTCGGATCCGTGCCCGTCTCGCCCGGGTTGCCGACGCGGAACGTCTGCTGCTCCTCCCAGAACAACTGCCACCGCGGCTCGATGGCTGCGGGGTCGTATCGGCCCACCTTCGTCGTCTGTTCTGAATGGGTCGTCATCGCAGGAGAACCATCGCAGCCCAAAACGCATGGGGGCTACGTCACGCATCGACCCCAAGTCGGACCGAGAGCGGCAGAGTCTAGTGACGCCCTCCGATTTCTGCAAACCAAGCACCGCTCACGCGCGCTCGACCGACGCATCGCGACCACCCCAACCACTACGGTTGTTCGAGCGCCGATCACTGCCTAGAATGATTTGCACAAAAGGAGACACCTAGCGTGGACCAGACGGATCACCAAACGAAGACCGATTCATCGGGCGATCCTCAACCGGATTCGTCGATGCCCACCGGCGACCACCCCCTCGAAGTCGCCGCCCGCAACGGAATCGGACCGCTCAGCCCCCGCGTCCGCGACGTTTGGCACGGTCACGCGATCCCCTGCGTTTCCTGCGGACAGCTCGTCGCGCGAAACGCCGATCGATGCGACCATTGCGACCAGGATCTGACCGACGAGATGATCGAGAAGATGCGCACTCACGCCGGACCGTGGTATGTTCTGGAACACGTCCGTCCGTTTCCCGGCGTTTCGCTCGAACGCATCATTCGTCAGATTCGCCGAGGGCTATTGACCGAGACGTCGATCGTTCGCGGACCCTCCACGCAGTTTCAATGGCGCTTCGCCGTCGAAACACCGGGCCTCTCTCGATACTTCGGCAAGTGCTGGCAGTGTCATCACGACGTCACCCACACCGATCCCTACTGCGCCGCGTGCCTGTCTTACCTATCGTTTGAAAAACCGCGACCGATCGCACCCGCCCCCCCGACGCCAACGCCGACACCGGCACAACCCGCTACCACACGAATCGAAAACGATCCACAAAACTCAACGAGCACCATCA
>JADFRO010000132.1 GCA_022561255.1 Planctomycetota bacterium
CCAAACGCTGCTGTTCGCGATGCTCGAAGACAATTTCGAGAGCGTGTCGGCGATCGAGTTCGCGGTGCAGAGCGGCCGTATCGACGGCCCGAAGAAATGCCGCCACGCCAGCGGGGTCGCCCTCGGGCGAAAGTTTCCGCTCCGGTTTGCGAACCCCCTGCGCAATGGCAGCAGCCAAGCCGCTAACCAGCGTCATCACGAAACTCGGCTCGAGAACGTCCAATGCCACCGCCGTTCGCGATAGCCAGTGATGCAGAGGGTGACTCAGCGCCAATCCCAGCGGATTGACGGCCTCATGCGTAACCACGCGCAGCAGATGTACGCCGGAATCCTGCCACTGCGCACCGCGATTCGCCGTACACGCGTACAGCCCAAACGACACAACCACCAGCACGCACCACGTCCGCCAGGGCGAACCCGGAGCTTGCGACAAAGTGGGCGAACGCGCAATTGGATCAGAGTCAGTCATCACACAGATGTTCTCGGCCTTCATCCACTTTCCGCTAGCGAGCAAAGACGCTCGCTAGCCGTCGGAAACCGCTATCATGCCTCCTGCGACAGGTCGATGGTAGCCCGCAGCCGCGAAGAGCGACAGACAGAGCCCCTGCAAATGCAGACACTTACCCAAATCGGTGTGATCTTCGACATGGACGGCGTGCTGGTCGATTCCGCTGAATCGCACTACGAGAGTTGGCGGACCCTGGCGGACCAACAGGGTGTCGACGTCTGTCGCGAACAGTTCGCCGCCACCTTCGGCCGACAAAACCGCGACATCGTTCCTCTTCTTTTTCCAAACGCCGGCGAGGAGCACGTGGACGTACTCGCGGAGCGAAAAGAAGCCATCTACCGCGACATCGTCCGCAACAATCCCCCGATCGTTCCCGGCGCCGTCGAATTGATTCGCAGCCTGAACGAATGCGGCGTACGTCTGGCTATCGGATCCTCCGCACCTCGGCAGAACATAGACCTCATCCTCAACGCGATGGGCGTGGCCGACCTCATCGGCGTGATCGTCAGCGACGATGACGTCACGCGAGGGAAACCCGATCCGCAGGTCTTCACGCTCGCGTGCGAGCGACTCGATCTATCGCCTCAGCAATGTGTCGTGGTTGAGGACGCGCCCGCAGGTGTGACAGCGGCGCGAGCGGCTGGAACGCGCTCCGTCGCCGTTCTGCTCTATCACGAAGCGCAAGCGTTTGAACACGCCGACCTCTTCGTCGACCGCCTCGCCGACCTTACCGTAGAAAGCCTAAATGGATGCACCGGGGCCAGGTAGCCCGGCCTCACATCGGTTCGGTAGGTAAGTCAACCCTCACCGCCTGTGTCGCGCCAGACCGCAAGATAGAACAGTCGATCCTCTTCGGCGATGTGACGACGGAGTACAGCCAGCAACTCTTGTGCGCGGAGCACGAAAACGTCTTTGTCTTCGATTGTTCGATCGGCGATTGAGTCGACGTTTCGCGTAAGCCAATCGAGTTGGCCGAGAATGCTCGAATGTTCACCTCGAAGGCGACGAAGCTCTCCCCAAAGCTCCGGCGGAAGCTCTCCCGCCTCACCCGACGCGGGCTCGAACATGTCGACCGCGCCGTGTGCACGAAAGCGGGCATGCAGAAGCTGGAGCTGCTTCGCCAATACTTCGCAGGATTCGTCGTCCAGGCTCGACTCGTCCTTACCGTCCACGAGATCCGCCAAGGTGGCGAGCGATTCCTTCACCGCGTCGTCGGGACAGGAATCGGTACGCGCGCCCGAACTCTGTTTTGTTGCGTTCATCGCTGATCCTCCGCTCAGTACGATCGATTTGACCGCCCGGTGCACGCGCAGTGCCCCCGACGGCGTCGCCATCCTGGCGCCCCTAATTGTGCGCCAAACAGCGTGCCCGTGCAAACGGCGTTGCACTCTATCTGCGGATCGGTTCCCATATGACCATGCGATACGCAGGGATTCCCCCACGATCCGCACAAAAACGCGGGCGGGAACCGCTGAGGCGCTGAAATCCCGGTGAAATCGACCGGTCACCCCGGATCAGCCAACAAACGCGATCTGCTGTGGCCGTCAAGGACGTACGCTACCAAAGGAGACTCGAAGCGATGAAACGCGCCGATTGGTACTATCACCGCCGCGGATGAACCTCCTGCACCAAAGCGCAAGGGTTCCTTGCCAAGAAGAGAACAGTCGTCACCGAGACCGTTGACGCCAAAACGAAGCTGGGTCCAACAGACGCCGTCCGACTCGCGCGTGCCGCGTCGAAAGTGATCGTCGCCAAAGGCAAAAAGGTTCACACCTTCGTCATGAGCAAGGACAAACCCAGCGACGACGAACTCCTGCATCACATGCTCGGCCCCACCGGCAACCTGCGTGCTCCGACGATTCGAGCCGGCAAGACTTTGATCGTTGGATTCAACGACAACGCGTACCGCACTCTTTTTTCGTAGGGCCGATTCATGTCGACCAAACCAAGCGCGAGATTCACCGCGTTAGCTCTACTGCTCGCCGTCGCGGCGTCGCAAGTCGGTTGTGCAATCTCAAATTCAGCGCCCGCCGTTAGACGACATGGGCGGACAGCCGAAAGCATCGTCGCCGATACGCGCACAGAGTTTGAACGGGCCATCTTCTACAAACCGAGGAGCGATCCCTCAGCAGCCTCGGACGCGCCGCCACCTACTCTCGCGCCGCTCATTATGGAGCAAGTGCTTTCCGACGCGGACCATGCAGCCGCACCGTCGTTCCCAGCCGTAGGACCCGCGCCCCCTGTCACCGCGGACCCACGCCGACCGACGCTCTATTCCTCCGCGTCGACGGTCCGAATTCATGGGCTTCTTTACGATCAAGTGACTTACTTCTGGCGCTACGTCTCGGCTGACCGGGGCCGGATGTCGAACACCCCACAAGACCTCGGTCTGCGAATCACGATCGGACACGACGGATTCCCGATCGTCTGGGAACTGCCGCCGACCCGGAACGGATCCCACGTCCTGTTCGTATCGACTTCGCTGGAGTCGCAAGCCGCCCGCCGGTTCAGCCAGCCCCTTCCCGGCAGGCGATGGTCCATCGAACGAAGCGTAGCCGAGAGGCCCAACGTCGTCGTCGCGCGTATCATCGAAGATGGCCCCATCCCTATGGGCCCTTACGTCTACGTCTCCGCCGCACCGGACCGTGACGTCACAACGCTGCTCTGTCGCTGTAGTCCCTCACAGGTCAGCGAGATCGTGGCTACGTACGAGTACGACATCGTACCGGTCGAAACGGTTGTTGACGTAGCCGGATTTGAGATGCCGCCGGTAAAACTCGAATACCTTCTCCGCTGGCCCACTGCGCCGCGCTGAGACATAGGACTTTCCCAACGCGGTGCTACGGAGTCATGACGACTCCTCACGCCACGCAAAATCCGGTACCATGATAGCGTCATCATCATGCAGCGCGAAGCATCAACGGATACGCACGCGTGAACATCAGCGAGATATTTCTTAGTATTCAAGGTGAGGGCAAACTCGCCGGCGTGCCGAGCATCTTCATTCGCACGAGCGGCTGCAACCTGCGATGCACCTGGTGCGACAGTCCCTACACCTCGTGGACACCGCAAGGCCGCGAGATGTCCATCGACGACATTCTCGAACGCCTCGCCGATTTCGCGTGCGTCTACGTCGTCCTCACGGGCGGCGAGCCCATGATCGCATCCCACGTTGAGGAACTGACCCGTCGACTCCAGGAGGGCGACTATCACGTGACCATCGAAACCGCGGCCACGGTATGGAAGAACGTCACGTGCGACCTGGCCAGCATCAGCCCAAAACTCGCCCATTCGACACCGTGGACACGCGACGAAGGGCGATGGGCAGACGCCCACGAAAAAAATCGCATCAACATCGACACCATCCACCGCTTCATGGCCCTCGGCGAACACCAGTTAAAGTTCGTCGTTGATGCGCCGCAAGATGTCGTCGAGGTCGAAGCGTTGCTCGCCCGCATAGGCCAATACGACCCCGCAGACGTCCTTTTGATGCCCCAAGGAGTGACCCAATCCGAGCTCACCGACAAAGGCCCCTGGATCGCCGACGTCTGCAAGCAGCGTGGGTACCGGTTCTGCCCCCGCCTGCAGATCGCGCTCTTTGGAAACGTCCGGGGGACGTAAGCATTTCCCAATCCGTACGTACTGACGTACTGAGCCGCGGGCTTCAGCCCGCGCGGTGCCTAGACGTTCGCCGTTCCTCGAAGACCGACGCGGCATTGAAATTGGGAACATTTTCAACACCTCAACCCGTCACCGGGCTTCCGAGGCATCGCGGCCCCGGGGAAACACAGCTACCCCCTTTTCACACGCGTTTTCGCCGCTAGAATGGCCCGACTTAGGTAGGCCTCCGCTCGCCTTCCCCGGAGGGCGGATGTTGAGTGAATTCCCTGCGTCCGCGGCGCCCCGGCGTAAAGCCCCCCGGAATCTTAAGGAGTAAAGCGTGAAGCCCGACAAGATCGCAGTGATCACCATCGCCGCTGCGTTCGCCGTTTCCGGACTGGGCTGGGCCATGATCCCGGTCTTGCAGTCTGCGCAGCGAACGGTCGACACCGAGGCCGCCCTGCACGTCGAGCGCGCCCGTCGACTGCTCGACCACTACAGCGCCCAACTCCACTACAGTTCACTCCTGCTCGACCAACTACGCGATGCGGACGTCGACGTGGACGTCGAAGACCCCGAGGATATCGTCGAATATTTCGGCGACTTCTACCAGGAGCGGCACGAAGCGCTCTGGGCGTCGTTTGAACCGAAGGAGTGGGATCCCGACCAACCGCGCGCCGCCCTCGCACGCTACGGCGATCTCGCGCGTCAAATCCGCGATGGCGTCCAAGCGCGTGCCCAGCTCACCGATGAAAATGCCGGGCTGCTCGACGCCGCGCTCGCTGCGGTTAACGAAGCGCTGGCCACCGAATCCGGCGATGCCAGCGCCGCCGCCGACCCGGAAGCCAATCGTCTCAAGGCCGTCATTCTTTACCACCAAGGGCTCGCCGAGCGCGTCCGCGCCACGCTCAAACACAGCGAGGCCTCCGACTACCGAGGCAAACTTCTTCAGCTCGCACGACGCGCGTCCCGGTTGGGTTCGAGTTTGGTGCTTGTCGCCGGCAGCGGTATCGAAGCGCGTATCGCGGCGCTGTCACAAGCGGCAGATGAATCGCAGCGCAGAATCGGGGGATTGCAGACGGAGCTGAGCCGGATTGACGCCACCATCACCCAACTCGAAACGCGCCTCACCACAGCCACCAACCAGGGTGAGAGTGCTCGTGTCGCCATCGAGCAACTACACAAAGACGGCATTGACTTTTCCAACGAATACGGAGCCGAGCGATTTACCCAACAGTTGCTCGAGCAGAGTCGAACCTACCGCCGGGCCCTACGCGAGGCTCACGTGATCGAGGTCGGCGGTTACGCCAACGCCGAGATCGACGCCAGCGGTGATTATCTTCGAGGTCGCTACCTCGAAAACGGCACAGCCGGAAACCTCACGCTCACGTTCGGGCTGGTTCATCACCGCCATGAACGCAACATTCTCGCCGAAACAATTGAACGTGAAGCACTCGCTTTGGCGGACCTCAACTCCGACAGGGACCGACTCGTGGGCATCCGCGACGCGTACGGCGCGTCCGAGGCCGACGCACGCCGCCGCGTCGACGAAATCCAACCGCTCGTCGCCGACGTCTACGCCGAGCTCAACCGTGTCGAGTCCGAGGCCGAGGTCGCCGAAGACGAAGCACTCGATCTGTTGAACGAATCAGCCCGACTGTTTCAGCAAGCATCAAACCACGCGCGCCGCTGGATCGACGACGCGCGCGAGCTGACGCAGGCCATGTCTCCCGAAGCGAAACAGCGATCAGCCTTTGAAAAACGCACGGGCGATGCGTGGATGGGAGCACACATAGCCGTTCAGGTGGCGGACGCTCGACTCGCCAAGGCCTGGATTCACTACGAGCGCTTCCGAGCAGCAGAGCAAAACGCCGACGCGCTGACCGCCGCGTCCGAAACGGTGACGCTGGCCGAGGCCGACCCCGAGCAGCAGCGTATGCGAGCCATCGAGGCGCGCGACGCCGGCGTCGAGGAGATCACGCAGGCCATGAGCGTTCTCGAAAAGGCCCACCGCAACCTCGGCCGCCACTGGACCCTCGCCGCCCAGGGAGCGAGCACGACCTACCTGCTCGCATTGTTTGGACAGAGCAGTTACGTCGCCGACGCTGTGGAGGGCTACCGCAACGCCATCAAAGGTCGAGAGAACGAAACCTTCGCTCGCAAGTTCGTCGACCGCCTCAGGCAACTCGAAAGCCGTTAACTTCCACGCACGCTGACGAGCATCGTCCGGGATGCGGACCGAATCGGAAGTGCCCGGAAAAACCCGTTCGTATTCGCAGTCCAGATGATCGTTGCCGCTTCGGTCTCGCCGGTGCTGGTCCGGCCTGCGTTTGTGCCCAACAATCCGGGTGAACCCAAAAAAATGATCCAGAATCTGGATTTTTCATCCGCCGGAGAGCCTTTGGACGTGTTGTGTATAGGGGGGGCATCCGCATCGGATGCGTGTGGCACGCTGACTGTCGCCCAGTGCTTGCGTCGTACGCCGAGACAACGATATGAAGCTTCCGTTGGTATTCGCAATCCAGATAACCGTTTCGGCCACGGTCTCGCCGGCAATTGCCCGGGCGATCGAGCCGATTGCGATTCTCGCGCCGAGCGACGTGCCGGAGGGGTTCAGTAACGGGTTCGGTTCCTCAATTGCGATCAGCGGCGACTACCTCGTAGTTGGGGCCAAACTTGCACCCTACTACAACGGGAGCAGGGAAGGCGCGGCGTATGTGTTCCGGCGTTACAGCGACCAATGGATTGAGCAAGCGAAACTGCTCCCTTCGCAACCGTTCTTCTTCGGTCATTTCGGATGGGATGTGGATATAGACGGCGACGTGATCGTCGTCGGCGCTCCACGCTGGGACTTCGTGACCTGCGGCTACGACCGTCCTGGATCCGTCTATCTCTTTCGTCGTGACGATCAAGGCACACCAAACGACCCCGCTGACGACACCTGGCCTGAGGAGGCGATCCTCACGGTCGCTGACCCGCGCATCTCGGAGTTTTTCGGAATGTCCGTGGCTGTCAGCGGTGACGTCATCGTTGCGGGCGGTCAGTGCGGAAATACGGTGGAGGTTTTTCAGTGGAGTGGAAAAAAGTGGCTCCACGAGGATTCGCTCGTCGCCCCGGATACGGTACCCGGCGATAGGTTGGGATTCTCGGTTGACGTGGACGGAACCCGGATTGTCGCGGGTGCGCATGGAGACGACGAACGGCGAGGATCAGCGCACGTATTCGCCCGGAGCAAAGGCAAGTGGACCCACGAGGCGAAACTGACCACGCTAGGCGCAAACCCGATCGACGATTTTGGACAAGCCGTGTCGATCTCCGCGTATTCCGTTCTCGTGGGCTCACCCCATTCTGACGATGCCGGCCCCAGCTCGGGCTCAGCGTTTGTTTTCTCCCGTAACGACGACGGGAACTGGCTCGAGCAAGCGAAACTTAGTGCCCCGGAGCCGGCTGCGATCCAGACGTTCGGAAGCGCTGTCGGGATCGACGACGATCTCATCCTAGTGCGTACGCGTGGAGATCCCTGGTCCCACCTATTCAAGCATCGCGAAAGCGACTGGGAGAACGAAGACGGCCTCGTTGGCATCGCCGAGGTGCCCACTGGTGCACTTGGTCTTGACGGCAATTA